>NZ_JBEOYO010000015.1:0-202004 GCF_040297125.1 Streptomyces sp. NPDC001868
GACTTCACGAAGATCGCCCTGTTCATGGGCGTCGGCGCGGGCGCCTGGTTCGTCGGCATGCACCTGCTGTTCTCGTTCAACACGGTGCAGTCCGGTGAGGGTGTGGGCAACGAGTTCCTGTACATCATCGCCGCGGTGATCGGCGGCTGTCTGCTGACCGGCGGCTACGGCTCGGCGGTCGGACCGGTGATCGGTGCCTTCATCTTCGGCATGGTCTCCCAGGGCATCGTCTACGCCAACTGGAACCCCGACTGGTTCAAGGCCTTCCTCGGCGTGATGCTCCTGATCGCCGCCCTCGTCAACTTGTGGGTCCGCAGCCAGGCGACCCGGAGGTGAACCACCCCATGACCAACACCAACGGATCAGCGGCCAGCGGTGCGCCCGCGAAGGACACCGCGGAGGACACCGTCCGGGACCAGCCGATCATCGAACTGCGCGACGCGGGCAAGTCCTACGGCAACATCCGCGCGCTGCACGGTGTGAACCTCACCGTCCACCCCGGCCGCGTCACCTGCGTCCTCGGCGACAACGGCGCCGGCAAGTCCACCCTCATCAAAATCATCTCCGGGCTGCACCAGCACACCGAGGGCGAGTTCGTCATCGACGGCGAGCCGGTGCGCTTCTCCACCCCGCGCGAGGCCCTGGACGCCGGTATCGCCACCGTCTACCAGGACCTGGCGACCGTGCCCCTGATGCCGGTGTGGCGCAACTTCTTCCTCGGCTCGGAGATGACCAAGGGCCCCTGGCCCGTGCGTCGCCTCGACATCGAGAAGATGAAGAAGACGGCGGACGAGGAACTGCGGAACATGGGCATCGTCCTGGACGACCTCGACCAGCCCATCGGCACCCTCTCCGGCGGCCAGCGCCAGTGCGTCGCCATCGCCCGCGCCGTCTACTTCGGCGCCCGCGTCCTCATCCTCGACGAACCCACCGCCGCCCTCGGCGTCAAGCAGTCCGGCGTGGTCCTGAAGTACATCGCCGCCGCCCGCGACCGGGGCCTCGGCGTCATCTTCATCACCCACAACCCCCACCACGCCTACATGGTCGGCGACCACTTCAGCGTCCTGCGCCTGGGCACCATGGAACTCTCCGCCGCCCGCGACCAGGTCAGCCTCGAAGAACTCACCAACCACATGGCCGGCGGCACCGAACTCGCCGCCCTGAAGCACGAGTTGGCCCAGGTCCGTGGAGTGGACGTGGAGGAACTCCCGGAAGCGGAGGACCTCACCGCACCCACGGTCTCCTCGAAGGGCGATGCCGCGTAACACGGGTTCGGCCGCTCCCCGCGAGCGGTCACGGCGATGACGACGGCCGGGTCGTCAGGACGCCTTTCCCGGTACGACGGCCCCTTCTACCGAAGGGGCGTCCAGGAGAGGCATCCTGACGACCAGTCAGCGCGAGGTGAGCGGGGTCTCGGACTCGACGCGGGTCAGTTTTTCGGGGTTGCGGACGTAGTAGAGGCCTGTGACACGGGCGTTCTCCACACGGGCGGCCAGTACGCCGTCGATCGCACCGTCCAGGCGCAGGAGGAGGCCGGGGTTGCCGTTGACCGACGTGGGCTCGCCGCTGAGGACGCCGCCGGCCTTGGTCATGCTGCCGGCCATGTAGCGGATCACCTTGTCGACGCCGACGACCGGGTGCGGAGCCGCCAGTTTGAGGCCGCCGCCGTCGCTGACGAAGACGACGTCCGGGGCGAGTACGTCGAGCAGCCCTTGGAGGTCCCCGGTCACGAGCGCGCTCCGGAACGAGTCCAACGCTTCCCGGGCCTCTTCCGGGGACGCCGGTGTGCGCGGTCGGCGGGCATCGACGTGCCGGCGGGCGCGGTGGGCGATCTGGCGTGCGGCGGCGGGGCTCTTGTCGATCGCCGCCGCGATCTCGTCGTAGCCGAAGTCGAAGACCTCGCGCAGCACGAAGACGGCGCGCTCGGTCGGTGACAGGGTTTCGAGGATGAACATGAGCGCCAGCGACAGGTTCTCGGACAGCTCGACGTCCTCGGCCACGTCCGGCGCGGTGAGCAGGGGCTCGGGCAGCCACGGGCCCACATAGGCCTCCTTGCGCCGTTTCAGGGTGCGCAGCCGGTTGAGCGCCTGCCGGGTCGTGATCCTCACCAAGTAGGCGCGCTGGTCCCGTACTTGCGCCAGATCGACCTCGACCCAGCGCAGCCAGGCTTCCTGGAGGACGTCCTCCGCGTCCGCCGCCGATCCGAGCATCTCGTAGGCGACGGTGAACAGCAGGTCCCGGTGGGCGACGAAGGCCTCCGTCGCGGGGTCGCCGACGGGGTTGTCCATGGCGTACGCCTCACTCTTCTCTCGTGCGTGTCGCTGCGGCTCGGTCCTTCGTGGGCCGTGGGCCGTGGGCCGGAGCGGTCGGTCCGGCCCCGGGGCGGGCCTCGCGGCTAGGCGGCGGGACGGGTGTCCGACGGCGTCGTGCGGGGGTCCGGCTGCGGCGCACCCGGGCGGTCGGTGTCGTTGCCGTGGGACGAGCGGGAACCGGCCTTGCGTGCCCCGGACACCAGCTTGTCAAGGGTGAACACGCAGGCGATCTCCTTGACGACGGCACCGGTCCGCCCGCTGATGCTGAGCGCGTTCACCTTGTCGTTCGGGTAGGAGAACTGGGTGACGCCCGCGTTCCGGCCGAGGCTGAGGCACTGCCCGGCGAAGAACATCCGGACGGGTGCGGGCTTCTTCCCCGCGATCCGGCGCAGGATCGTGTCGGCGGCGGCCGGGCCCAGCTGTACGGCGGCCTGGCAGCTCATCCGGAACGGATGGTCCGGCATCACCCCCGCGTCCCCGGCGGCGACGATGCGCTCGTCGTCCACACAGGTCAGCGTCGTGTCGGTGACCAGACGGCCGTCGGCGTCGGTGCGCAGTCCGCTGTGGGCGGCCAGGTCCGGGACACGGAACCCCGCGGTCCAGATCGTCACCGCGCTGGGCAGCTCACGGCCGTCGCCGAGCTCAACGGACTCCTCTGTCACTCGTGTCACCTGCGCGCCGGGGCCTTCCAGGACGGTCACACCCACCTTGGCGAGCCGGCGGGCGACCGGGCGGCGGACCCGGGGGTGCAGGGAGGGGCCGAGGACATCGCCGCAGACCAGGGTGACCTTGCGGCCCGCTTCCGCCAGTTCGGCGGCGGTCTCCAGACCGGTCGGGCCGGCCCCGACCACGGTCACCGGCGCCGACGCGGGCGCCGCGTCCAGCGCGGACCGCAGTCGTTCCGCCCCTTCGAGGTCCGACACCCAGTACGCGAACTCCGCCGCCCCGGGCACGCCGGGATCGGCGGCGCCGCTGCCCACCGCGTAGACGAGGTAGTCGTAGGAGACCGTGCCACCGCCCGCCAGCTCCACCTGGCGCTGCGCCGCGTCGATCCGGGTCGCGGTGTCGACCACCAGCCGGACGTTCCCGCCCATGACCCTGGCGAAGCCCTCGGTCGCGTCGTCGGAGCCGGTGACACGCTGGTGCAGGCGGATCCGCTCGACGAACTCGGGACGCGGATTGATCACGGTCACCGACACCCCGTCGCGCCGTGCCAGGGTGTTGGCCGCCGTCACACCGCCGTAGCCGCCGCCGATCACGACCACCTGGACGTTCCCGCTCATCATGTCTCCCTTGTGTGGTGCACTCGGCATGGAGACACCGGCCGCGCCTCTGGTGTGACAGCCCGCGGATGAGACGTGGCGCACATCGGATACGGCGGAGACGCCGGCCCTACGCCACCACGGCTGATCCGCGGCTGAGCGGCACGGCTTCGAGGCCGCCCTTGAGGACGGCCTCGGGGAGACGGGTCATCGGGTGCCGGCGGCGCCCGCAGCGACGAGTCCCAGCAGGTTGTCGTGGATCTCGGTGAACCGGGCCCGGACCGCCTCCGCAGCCTTGGCGACATCGTCCGCGGCGGGATCGCGAGGCCGTTCCAGCAGCAGCTGGACGGTGTCGGCCAGGGCGGACTCGGGATCGTCGATGCCGAACGGGCCCGTGGCATCGGCGTGGTGCATGACGGTGACGAACCCGACCAGCACGGCGTGCAGGGCGTACATCTGCCGGGGCAGCGGGAGATCGTCGCGCACGATCCCGCGGTCGCGGAGGATCGTCAGGACCGCGTTGCCCATCGCGCTCGTGCTGGCCTCGGCGAAGCGCTCCCGGTCGGCGGTGCGGTGGAGCAGCTGCCGCATGGCGCTGTCGTCGCTCTGGAGCCACCGCAGCCACGGGTTGCTCAGTGTCGTGCGGATGAGCAGCGGAGCGAGACGGCGGGGCAGGACGGACCGCGGGTCCTGGGCGATCTCGTGGGTGACGGTCCTGATCCAGGCCAGTACCTCGCGTGCGGCCAGCCCCACGAACAGGTCTTCCTTGGTCTCCCAGTACAGGTAGACCGTGCCCTTGCCCACTCCCGCGGCGGCGGCGATCTCGGCGATGGTCACCTTGCGGACGCCGTGTTCGAGGACCAGCTCGCGCGCGCTGTCGAGGATTCTGGCCGCCTTGACGGAGTCGTGTTCGATCAGCCGGCTCACCGTCGTGTTTCCTCCCGTTCGTGCCTCGACAGCATGATGTCACGGGGGTTCACCCGGGTTCACGGGCGTTCACGGAGGTGAGCCGGCCGTGCGGCGGGCTCCGAGGCCGGGTCAGGACAGGCCGATGTCGACCGTCTTCATCCGGGAGGCCTTGCTGCGGTGCTCCAGCTTCGAGATGACGGTCCTGCCGACCGTAGTCCCCACCACATGGTCGAAGACGGACCGGATCTGGAACTCGGTGTGGTCGGCCGGGACGAAGAGCCTGCGCATGGCCATGCCGCTCTCCTGGTGGAACTCGATGAAGGGGCGGAGCTTCGCCTCCCAGGCCGTCAGCGCCCGCGGCACGTCCCCGGGATACCGCTCCAGCATCGTGCCCAGCATGTCGGCCCCGGCCATACCGCTGGAGGCCCCCATCCCGGAGTAGAGGGTCAGGCACCAGGCCGAGTCGCCGACGAGCACCACCCTGCCCTGGTGCCAGGTGTCGAGCCGTACCTGCTCGGCGGTGTCGAACAGGTGGTCCGGTGCCTCCTCGAACCGGTCGAGCAGCCAGCCGAGCGTCGGGCCCGTGGGCTCCGGTCCGAACACCGCGCGCAGCGTGTCGATGGCGGGCCGGGTGAACTCGCTGTCCACGTCGTCGGTCCGGTAGTTGAACAACACCGTCGGTGGCCGGTCGGCGAAGGCGAAGACCCAGGCGGACCGGCCCTCCTCGGACATGATGATGCCGTCCGTGGCCCGGAAACCGGGGACCGGGCCGGGCAGGGCGCACGCCGCGAGCATGTAGCCGAGACGGTGTATGCGGCCGTCGTCGGGCCCGAACGCCAGCCGGCGCACGGTCGAGCGGAGGCCGTCGGCCCCGACCACGAGGTCGAACCGTTCGGTGGTCACCGCCCCCGCGGCCCGGTCCTCGATGTCGACCCGCACGCCTTCCTCGTCCTGGTGCAGCGCGACCGGTACGGAGGCGTACCGGATCTCCACGTCCTCGGGCAGGGCGTCGAACGCGGCCTGCTCGACGTCGCCGCGTACGACCGGGCGTGACTCGCCCGCCACGGCCTCGGCGAAGCCCATGCCGCGCCGGCGTCGGCCCGCGCGGTCGACGTTGTAGTAGGCGATGGCCTCGGAGGAGCGGTCCGGGACCTCGATGCCCAGGCGCTCCGCGGCGGTCATGCCGGTGCCGAAGAGGGTGAGGAAGTACCCGCCGCGGCGGCGTTCGGGGGCCTTCTCCAGGACGACGACGTCCCAGCCCGCCTTGTGCAACCGCAGCGCGGAGGCGGTTCCGCTGACGCCGAGTCCGACGACAAGAGCCCGCTGTCGCGGGGTGGTGTTCGCGTTCATGGCCCCAGACTATACTCACTGACCCGATCGGTCATTTGGTCAGTAGTGAAAGTCGGCCGCGTGAGTCGGTCGCAAAAGTCGGTCGCAAAAGTCAGTCGCGAAGGTCGGTCGCGAAGGTCAGTCGCGAGAGTCGGTCGCGAAGCCGAACACAGAGCCGCTCACGAGGTCGGTCACAGAGTCGGCCGTGCATCGGTCACAGAGTCGGTCGCGCTTCGGTCACAGAGTCACTCGCGAAATCGGTCGCGGAATCGGTCGCGACCCACAGGAACGGAGTTCCCGTCATGCCCACCGTCTTCGTCCACGGCTTCCCCGAGACGCCGGAGGTCTGGGAGCCCCTGCTCGTCGAGCTCGAACGCGTCGCTCCCGCGCGGCCCGCCCCGATCCGCCTGTCCCCGCCCGGTTTCGGGGCACCCCTGCCGGAGGGGTTCGGCGCGACCGTCGGTGACTACCGGGACTGGCTCATCGGCGAACTGGAGCGCTTCGACGAGCCCGTCGACCTGGTCGGGCACGACTGGGGCGGCGCGCACACCCTCAACGCGGTGATGGCCCGCCCGGACCTCGTACGCAGCTGGGTCAGCGATGTGGTCGGCCTGTTCGACCCGGACTACGCGTGGCACGGCTTCGCCCTGAGCCAGCAGGCGCCGGAGAGCACGGGACCGGACCCCGCCGTCCCGCTCGGCCCGGACCTCGACATACGGGTCGCGATGCTCGTGCGGTTCGGTATGAGCGAGCCCGTGGCGAAGCGGGTCGCGGTGGGCCAGGACGAGGCGATGGGGCGGGCCGCGTACGCGCTCTACCGGTCGGCCGCCCAGCCGGTGATGGCCGAGTTGGGCCGGAACATCGAAAGCGCGGCGCGGCGGCCGGGCCTCGCCCTGCTCGCCACCGAGGACCTGTTGGCCGGGACCATCGAACAGCGGTCGCGCACGGCGGTGCGGGCCGGTGCCCGCACCGTGACGCTCGACGGGCTCGGCCACTGGTGGATGACCCAGGACCCCGGCCGCGGCGCCCGGGTGCTCACCGATTTCTGGGCCTCGTCGGACCGCTGACGAGCGGCCGTACCCGGGGCGTGGTCATCGTCCGTCCGCCGGCTCGGGGCGATGGACCCCGCGCGGACGGTACCCGAGGCTGTCCGACCGCCCCAGCAGGTCCGCCAGAAGCCAGATGATGGCCAGCCACATCTCCGTCCCCTGCAGGCCCGGCTTCGGGCCCGGTCCCGTCGGACCCGGTCCGAAGGCGAAGCCCCTTCCCGGCCGCCAGCGGTGCAGGGCGGCGGTGAGTTGGCCTTCGGCCCAGGCGCGGATCTCGGCCGAGCGGTAGCCGTCCCCTCCGGTGCCGCCCGACTGCCGGGTGCACAGCCACAACGGGTGGGCCACGTCGAGGACGTCGCAGGCGTTCTCGCGGTCCGCGCCGAAGTGGCGGGGGTCGCGGGCGTGGTCCAGGACCGCGTCCACGACCCGTTCCGGGTGGGGGACGGGCAGCCCGAACTGGGCGAACGAACCCCGAGTGAGCCGGTAGTAGCCGTTCACCACCTGGAGGCGGCCGGCGGTGGCCGAGGGGCTGCCCCACATACCGGTCCAGGGGTCGGCCCGGATGAGGAGCCGGCCGAAGAGGGATTCGAGGGTGCCCGGGGTCAGGTCGGCGTCGGCTCGGCCGTCGCGCGCGGATCCCGAGTCGGGACGGCGGAGGTTCCAATGGGCCGCCGTGGCCCAGGAGTCGATCCAGGCGCCCGCGCTCCATGCGCCGTCCCGCCACGGCAACGAGTCGAGGCGGGCCATGAGTTGACTCGCCGTCATGTCGCGTACGCCGTGGATGGGGTGGGGGAAGGACGCGCCCATCAGGTCCAGCGCGTAGCCCACCGACAGGACGTGGTAGAGCGCCGCGCCCTCACCGATGAAACCGTCGGCGTCCATGGGCGGCAGGGGCTCGCCGAGTTCGGGTACGAGGCCGGTATCCCGGTCCTGGAGGGACGCCAGGCGCTCGATGTGTTCCGTCCTGTCCAGCTGCTCGGGGACGGACGACATCAGCAGGTCCGCGATCTCCACGGCGTCGCAGTGCGCTCGTACGGTGGGTGCTGCGCCCGGGTGGTCGGTGTAGTGGTCGCCGTTCCAGGAGCGGGCGAGGATGTCGGCGGCCTGGGCGCGGGCGGTGTCGGCGAACCGGGCCAGAGAGTCACTGTTCCCCCTGCCGCCCCCCAGGCCTCGCGGCCGCTCCGGGCTCCCCGCCTCCCTCCGGTCTCCCGTCTCTCTCCAACTCCCCGCCTCCCTCCGGTCCTCCGTCTCTCTCCGGTCCTCCCTCTCCCGCCGGTCCCGTATCCGCCGCGCCGGATTTCCCGCCGCCACCGTCCACGCCGGAACGTCCTTCGTCACCACCGCCCCGGCGCCGATCACACAGTGGTCGCCGATCGTGACGCCGTCGACGACGACCACATGGGAGCCGATCCAGACGTCGTCGCCGACGGTGATGCCCCGGCTGCTCTGCGGCTGGCGGAAGACCGGTTGGTCAGGTGCCGTCGAGTGGTTGAAGCCGAGGAGGGAGGTGTGGGCGCCGACGCGGACACCGTTGCCCAGCGAGACCGCGCCACGGACGACGGTGAACGGGTTCAGCGTGCAGTCCGTGCCGGTGGTCAGGTCACCGGTGACATAGGCGTGGGCGGCGATGTACGAGTCGTCGCCCAGTCGGAGGAGGTCGGGGAAGACCGCCGCCGACTCGGCCACATAACAACGCTCACCCACCTCGCTGTCTCCGCCGAGCGAGCTCTGCCGCTCCCGCTGCGCGGCTCGCAGCTCCTCCGTCGCCTCCTTCTCGAACAGCCAGGGGAGGTGGTCGAAGCGGCCGGCGTGGTCGAAGTGCCGTACGGGCGACTGCTGTCGGTGATCCATGAGACGCACGCTAGGCAGACGGCCGTCCCCCGAGGAAGAGGCCCGTCGCGGGCAAGGAACGGGCGGGCTCACCGGGCCGCGCGGGCTCGCTGGGCCGGGTGTGTGCACCGGGCCGGGTGGCCGGGTGGGTGCACTGCGCCGGTCGGGTGGTGGAGGGGTGCGGGCGGCGTGGCGTGCCGTCCGCGGCACTGGCGACATCTCATCCTTTTGTCTCTTTAGAGGCTTATCGGTATCACTCCGGGATGGGTTCACGCGTATGAGTTCGCACGCCGCTCCGGTCGTCACGCGGGCCCCCGTGTCGAGGGCAGTCGCGCCGGTCCTCGGCCCCCTCGCCCTGGTGGCCGGAGCCTTCACGCTGGCCCAACTCCTCCTCGTCCCACCGGGGATGGGCCTCGGCTGGGACGAGACGGTGTACGTCAGCCAGGTCAGCCCGCACGCGCCGGCGGCGTTCTTCAGCGCGCCGCGTGCGCGGGGCGTGCCGTTGCTGGTGGCGCCGGTCGCCGTGTGGTC
The DNA here is from genome assembly GCF_040297125.1 of Streptomyces sp. NPDC001868. NCBI lineage: Bacteria > Bacillati > Actinomycetota > Actinomycetes > Kitasatosporales > Streptomycetaceae > Streptomyces > Streptomyces sp. NPDC001868. Next base: position 9,223 of record NZ_JBEOYO010000015.1, read on the forward strand.
GTCGTCCACCGAACTGCTGCGGGTCTATCTGGCGGTGCTGTCCGGGGTGGGGCTGTATCTCGCGCTGCGCGCCTGGCGGGGGCTGTTCCCGGTGCGGGTGACGGCGGTCGCGGGAGCGCTCTTCGCGTCCCTGTGGGTGACCCTCTTCTACGGGCCGCAGGCCATGCCCAACTACTGGGTCGCGGTCGGCGCGCTCGGCTGCGTGGGGTGCTTCCTGCGAGTCCGCAGCGACCCCGGGGACCGGGCGGCGGTGTGGGGCGCGGCCCTCGGTACCGCCCTGATGGCATGGATGCGGCCCACCGACACCGTGTGGGTGACTCTCCCGCTGTTCGTGCTGCTGGTGGGCGTACGGGAGTGGCGGCGGCCACGGCTCCTGGGGGCGATGGCGGTCGGGCTGGGCACCGGGGCGGGGGCGTGGGTGGTCGAGGCGTACGCCCAGTACGGCGGGCTCGCGCGGCGGCTGGCCGACGCGTCGCGGGTCCAGGGCGGGCTGGGCTGGAACATCGCCGTCGACGACCAGCTGCGGAGCCTGGTGGGACGCACGCTGTGCCGTCCGTGCACCGGCGACATGCCGCATCCGGCGGCCATCGCGTGGTGGTTCGCGCTGCCGGTGCTGGCCGGGATCGGGTTGGCCGTCGCGCGCCGGGGCGGGCGGACGACACCCACGGCGGTGCCGCTGGTCTGTGCCGCCACGGCCGCCGTCCCGTATCTGTTCCTGATCGGGTACGCCGCCCCGCGCTTCCTGCTGCCCGCGTACGCCCTGCTCGCGATCCCCGTCGCCGACGCGCTGCTGAGCCTCGTCAGAGGGCCGGGCGGGGCCTGGCGGCCGGTCATGGGGGCCCTCGTGGTGCTCGGGCTCGTCGGACATCTGGCGGCGCAGTACACGGTGCTGGCACGCACCGTCGAGCGCACCACCGCGTCCCACCGCGACTGGGACCGCACCGCCGCCGAGCTTCGGCGCCTCGGCGTACGGCCGCCCTGTCTGCTGACCGGCGACTACGCCATCCCCATCGCCTACTACGCGGGCTGCGCCTCCGCCCACACCAGCGGCAACAACGCCAACACCACCCGGGCCGGCATCCTGCGCACCGCCGAACGCCTCCCCGTGGCCGCCCTCGTCGCCCCGGGCGGCGGCCCACCCGAGTTCGCCCGCTCCTGGCCCGCCCACCGGGTCGCGGGGTTCCGGCTGCACGTGGCGCCGACAGAAGCTCGGGCGCTCACCGGGCCCTAGCGGGCCTCACTTCGAGACGTCCGTGATGAAGCCGTCCCTGGCCTTGTCGAAGACGGGCGCGTAGGAGTCCCATTCGGCCTCCGGGGCCGAGAGGTAGATGTCGTACTCCCGTTCGCCCTCGCGGCCGTAGCCGAGGTCCTTGGCGCGGAAGCCGCGGGCCCGTCCCTCGAAGGTGAACTCCCAGATGGCCGCCGGCTGCCCACGGAAGGCGGTCTTCTGCATCCGCAGCCTCCGGTACGAGCCAGGGTAGTTGAGCTTGGTGTTCGCCTCGATGTCCTCGAAGTGGGCCAGGGGGTGCGAGCCGGCGGGGTCCACCATGCCGATCGTGAGTTCGGCCAGTTTCTTCTCGTCGGTGTAGGAGACCGACTCGCCCGTCCGTTTGCCGGCCTTCCAGCCGTCCGGGACGGGGAAGGAGATGCCGAGGGTCTTGTCCGTGACCAGGCGGTAGCCGTCGGGGACGGGGGAGGGGGAGGGGGAGTAGGAGGGGGTGGCGGCGTTTTCGCCGCCGGGCGAGGCGGTGCTCCCGTCGGGGTCCGACAGGTAGAACGCGGTCCCCGCGACCAGGGCGGCCACGGTCACCGCGACGGCGGCCGGCACGAGGACACGGCGCTGCCTTCGGCCCCGGCGGGACGAACGGCCGCCGTCGGCGCCCGTGTCGTGACCACCCGTGTCGTGGCCGCCGGTCTCCCGGGCGGCGTACGGGCCTGCGCCGTACGAGCCGCTGTTGTGCGAGCCGCTGTCGTACGCGCCGCCGCCGTGCGACCCCTCGTCGGCCCAGTCTTCCGCCGCCGCCCCCGCGCCTTGGCCCGGCCTCGGCTGGGCGAGTGTCGACTCGCCGGAGATCACGGCCCGCAGTACGCGTTCCGTCTCCTCCGTCGAGGGGCGGTCGGCGGGTTCCTTGGCGAGGAGGGCATCGATGAGCGGGGCCAGGGTGCCGCCCTGCTTCATGGGCTCCAGGGGGTCCACGGCGATGGCGTACGCGGCCTCCATCGCGGTGAGCCGGCGGAACGGCGGGCGGCCCTCGACCGCCTGGTAGAGGGTCGCGCCCAGGGCCCACAGGTCCGACGCGGGGCCGGGCTTCTGGCCCCGGATGCGCTCCGGGGCCATGTAGTGGATGGAGCCGACCATCTCGCCGGTCTTGGTCAGGGTCGAGGCGTCGGTGGTCATCGCGATGCCGAAGTCGGTGAGGACGACCCGGCCCTCGGCGCCGAGCAGGACGTTGCCGGGCTTGACGTCCCGGTGCAGGACACCGGCGGCATGCGCGGCGCGCAGCGCGGCGACCATGCCCAGACCGATACGGGCCGCCTCCTCCGGCGGCAGGGTCCGGCCGTCCACGAGGACGTCGGCGAGCGAGGGCGCCGGGACGTACTCCATGACGATGCACGGCCGGCCGTCCCCGACGGCGCCCTGGACGCCGCCCGAGGTGCTGTCCGCCTGGCCGACCACGTGGTCGTCCACCACGTCATGGACGACGATCACGTTCGGGTGCGCGATCCGGGCCGCGCTGCGCGCCTCGCGGCGCGTGCGCTCGTACAGGGTGACCAGATCGTCGGAGGAGAGGTGCGGCTGCACATGCAGCCGCTTCACCGCGACCTGGCGGTCGAGGACCTCGTCCCCGGCCCGCCAGACCGTACCCATGCCTCCGCGGCCTATCTGCTCCGTGAGCCGGTAACGCCCGGCGACGAGCCGCCCTACGTCCGACACCACGTGCCCTCCGCCAGCCCCGCATACGTTCGATTCGCATCGTCACCATAACCGGCCCGGTGCAGGGGCCTGGGAGGAGGACCGGTTTCGGGGCGGCTCCCGCAGCCGCCGTTCCGGGCCCCGGCTGCCCGGAACGTGGTCGTGGGGGCCGCTCGTCACCTCACACCGGCGGGGCCACGAACACACCCCGGTCGACGTCGTTGAAGGACTCCTTGGCGATCAGTTCGTTCATCGGGTTGGCGGTGCCCCACTGGTCGGTGACCTCGGGCCGGGAGAAGTCGTAGACATGCGGATGCCAGGTGTCCTCGTCCAGCAGCTCCAACTCGGTCGTGTACTCAACGGTGTTGCCGTGCGGGTCCAGGAAGTAGGTGAAGGTGTTGTCGCCCGCCATGTGCCGGCCCGGCCCCCACACCTTCTTGAACCCGGCCCGGATCACCCGGCCGGAGCCGCGCATGTACTCGTCGATGCCGCGCATCTCGAAGGAGATGTGGTGCAGGGAGGTGTGCGGGCCCTTGGCGATGGCCATGGAGTGGTGCTGGTTGCTGATCCGCATGAAGTGCATGACATCGCCGACGTACGGCGAGCTGAGCGTGTCGGAGTGGCGGAAGCCGAGGTGGCGCTCGTACCACTCGCGGGTCCTGTCGAGGTCCGGTGAGTTGAGCACGACGTGCGACAGTTTGACCGGGACGGACTCCTTCTCCTCGATCTTCCGGTGCCGCCTGACCTCGACGTCGGCCGAGACCTCGATGGTCCGCCCGTCGATGTCGAAGAACCGGAAGCCGTAACCGCCGCCCGGGGTGTCCACCTTGCCCGGCCGCGACACCAACTCCACCCCTCCCGCGAGGAGTCGCTCGGCGAGCGTGTCGACGTCCGCCGGGCTCGCGGCGCCGTACGACACGAGGTCGAGCCGCTTCTCGTCGGCCTTGCGGAGCCGTACGACGTACTGCTCGGGGGAGCCCTCGGCGGCCAGGAAGGAGATACCGGAGTCCTCGGCGACCTTGGTGAGGCCCCAGACGCCGGCGTAGAAGTCGAGCTGGGTGTCGTAGTCGGGCACGGCCAGGTCGACGTGCCTGAGATGGGTGAGCAGACGCATGATGTCAGTCCTTCCGGAGGAGGGCGGCCGCGTTGCCGCCTCGTACGGCGTGGAAGTCGGGGTCGGGGAGCCGGGCCGCGCGCAGCGCGCCGACCGGGTCCTCGGTGCCCATGTCGAAGGGGAAGTCGGAGCCCAGCAGCACCCGGTCGGCGCCGGCGACCCGGACCAGCTCCCGCAGCACGTACGGGTCGTGGACCAGGGAGTCGAAGTGGATCCGCCCGAGGTAGCTGCTCGGCGGGTTCGCGCAGCCGGCGCCCGCGTCGGAGCGGGTCCGCCAGGCGTGGTCGGAGCGGCCGATGTGCGTGGGCAGATAGCCGCCGCCGTGCGCGGCGATGATCCGTAGGCCGGGGTGGCGGTCCAGGACGCCGGAGAAGATGAGGTGGGACAGGGCGACGGCGTTCTCGGTGGGCTGCCCGACGACGTTGGACAGGTACCAGCGGTCGAGGCGTTCGTCGAGCGTGCAGCCGAAGGGGTGCAGGAAGAGGAGCGCGCCGGTCGCGGCGGCCCGCGCCCAGAAGGGCTCGTAGGCCGGGTCGGACAGCTCCCGGCCCGGGGCGTGGGAGGAGATCTCGACGCCCGACAGGCCTTGTTCCAGGGCGTGTTCGAGGGCGCGGACCGCCTGTTCCGGGTGCTGGAGGGGGACCAGGCCGAGGCCGCGCAGCCGGTCGGGGGCCTGAGCGCAGTGCGCCGCCGTCGCCTCGTTCGCGAGCCGGTACACCTTCTCGGCCGTCTCCTCGTCCGCCCAGTAGTGGTAGTGCGAGGGGGACGGGCTGACGAGCTGGACGTCCACGCCCTGCGCGTCCATCGCGGCGAGCCGTACGGAGACGTCGGTGGCCCTGGGGAGCAGGGCGCGGACCATGGGGCCGCTGACGGCCAGGGAGGCGGGGCCGTTGCGCCGGGCGTCCAGGGCCCTGGCCTCGGCGAGGCCGGGGAGTCCGGCCACCGCCTCCTCGACCTCGGGGATCAGGATGTGGGCGTGGACGTCGACGGTGGGCGTGGTCACGGCAGCTCCTTGAGGAAGGTCATCGTGCGGCCGATCAGACCGGGCACATCGGCGTCCCGGACGCCGTCCAGCTGCCACTGGCCGAGCCGCACGGACGCCTCGACGACGGTCCGCACCCTCGGGATCCGGCGCTCGTAGTACGCCTGGAACAGCGCGTCCCCCCAGGGCCGGCCGCCGGTGAGCAGCTCGGCCAGGACGGAGGCGTCCTCCAGGGACTGGGCCGCGCCCTGCGCGAGGGTCGGCGGGCAGCAGTGGGCCGCGTCGCCGACGAGCACGACCCGGCCCCGGTGCCAGGAACCCTCGACCAACAGCCTCTGGAACCAGGTGTAGTTGACCTGCTCCGGGTCGGTGATGTGCCGGGTGATCTCGGGCCAGTGACCGCCGTAGTGCCCGGTGAGGCGGCGCATCTCGTCCGCGTACGACTCCGGGGGGACGGAGCACCGGTCGCGGTTGGCCTCGACGACGTACGCGTAGATCGTGTCCTCACCGGTCGGGCAGAAGCCCGCGATGAACGCCGGGCCGCCGTACGCCAGATCCGTGCGGACCACGCCCTCGGGGCGTGGGGCCGGGGTGCGCCAGATGGCCATGCCGGTGGGCTCGGGCCGGTCGGTGATGCCGATGGCGGCGCGGGTCGCGGAGTTGAGGCCGTCGGCGGCGATCACCAGGTCGTAGCGGCCGTCGGTGCCGTCGCTGAACCGCACCGACACACCCTCGTCGTCCTGCTCCAGCTTCTCGGCGATGGTGCCCAGACGTACGTCCGCACCGGAGGCGCGGACCGCCTCGATGAGGATCCGCTGCAGTCGCGGGCGCCGCATGCCGAGCGTGGCGGGCAGGTCCTCGCCGCCCGTCCTGATGTCCTCGGCGACGTGCAGCACCGTGCCGTCGGGGGTGGTCACGCCCAGCGAACCGAAGGCGAACCCGGAGGCCTCGACCTGTTCCCAGACGCCGAGTTCACGCAGGACGCGCAGGGCGTTGCCCTGGAGGGTGATGCCGGAACCGGTGGTGGCGTTCCAGTCCGGTTTCGCCTCGATCAGGTCCACGGCGAGGCCGGCGCGGCGCAGCAGGACGGTGACGGCGTTGCCGGAGGCGCCGCCGCCGATGACGAGGACCCTGCGGGTGCCGGTTCTCTCGGGCATGGGGAACTCCCTTGTTCCGCCGGACGGTTGGCGGCGAGTGGTGGTGTGGAGAGACAGGGGGCGAAGGGGGTGGGGGTGGGCGCCGGGGCTACTTGACGGCGACCGGGTTGACCGGGGAGCCGACGGCGCCGGTGATCGGCAGGGGCGCGGCGGTGAGCCAGAACTCGTACACGCCGTCCACCGCGCAGTCCGCGGCGAGCGCGTCCGGGTCCCACATCTCGCCGATGAGCAGCCCGATGTGTGGGATGGCCACCTGGTGCAGCGGCTGGAAGGCGTGCTCGAACTCGTTGGGCCGTACCTCGAAGCCCCAGGTGTCGGTGGCGATGGCCGCGATCTCGGTGCGGTGCAGCCAGCCGGCCGTGGTGAAGGACAGTCCGGGCGAGTCGCCGCCCGCGTAGTCGCCCCAGCCCTCGCGCCGGGCCCGGGCCAGCCGCCCGGTCCGTACGACGACGAGGTCACCGCTTCCGACGCTCACCCCGTGGGCCTCGGCGGTCGCCGTCAGATGCTCCTCGGTGACGGCGAACCCGTCGGGCAACTCGCCCTCCTCGCCGATCACTCGGCCCACGTCGAGGAGGACACCGCGCCCGGCGACGTACGGCGCCATGTGCTCGATGCCGGTGACGAGGTCGCCGTCGGAGGTGACGACCCGCTCGGCGCGCCGCCCGTTCCAGGCGTTGCCGTGGTCGAAGATGTGGCCGAGCCCGTCCCACTGGGTGGAACACTGCAACGGCATCGCGATCACGTCGTCGGCGCCGCCGATGCCGTGCGGGAAGCCCTGGTTGCCGAGCGCCGCGTCCGTGCCGGTGTCCAGCATGGTGTGCACCGGGTTCGTCCGGCGCCGCCAGCCCTTCTGCGGGCCGTTCATGTCGAAGCTCTGCGAGAGCGAGAAACTCACCCCCCGCCGCACGAGGGCCGCACCCTCCCGCCGCTTGGCCGCGTCGAGGAAGTTGAGCGTGCCGAGCACATCGTCCGCGCCCCAACGCCCCCAGTTGGAAACCGACTTGGCCGTGGCGGCGATCGCGCCCTCGGGGTCGTGCCGGTCCGGGGTCATGCGGACCGCTCCGCGACACAGCGGGTGCGCTGGGCGCCCAGCCCCGTGATCGAGCCCTCCATCACGTCACCGTCGCGCAGCAGCCGCCCCCAGTGGATGCCGTTGCCGGCCGGGGAGCCCGTCAACACCAGGTCGCCCGGTAGCAGTTGGGCTGTCTGCGAGGCGTACGACACGAGGCGCGCGACACCGAAGAGCATGTCCTCGGTGGACTCGTCCTGCATGGTCTCGCCGTTCAGCCGCAGGGTGACCCGCAGGTCACCCGGGTCGGCCACCTGTCCGGCGGGCACGATCCACGGGCCCAGCGGGGTGAAGCCGGGCGCGTTCTTGGAGCGCAGCCAGTCGGTGCCGATGGCCTTCATGTCGCGGCGGAAGACGGTGGCGCGGTCGGTGAGATCGTTGGCGATGGTGTACCCGGCGACATAGTCCATGGCCTCCGCCACGGACACCCGATGGGCCGGCGCGGCGATCACGGCCGCCAACTCCAGCTCCCAGTCCGGCTGTTCGGCCCAGGCGGGCAGCACGACATCGTCGTACGGGCCCGTGACCGCGCTCGGCAGACCGATGAACACATACGGCAGGTCCTCGGCCGCCCGCCGGTCCATGACCGCGGCGATCTCCGCCCGCGCCTCCTCGACGGTGCGGGGGTCGTCGGGCGAGCGGTGGGCGACCTCCAGGTCGATCACATGCTGCCGGTAGTTGGCGCCGGACTGGAAGATCTGCCGGGGTTCGACGGGCGCGTGCACCCGCAGGCCGTCCAGCGGTCGCCACCCGGCATCCGGGTCCGCCGCCAACTCGTGCAGGCGGGGCAGCAGTTCGGTCCAGCGCTCCAGGAGGACGCGGATCGTGAGGTCCGGGGCGGTGAGGGCCCGGCGGAGGTCGAGCGCGCGGCCCTCCGGGGTGACCAGGGCGGGGAAGGGGGCCCCGTCGGGGGCCGAGACGGTGCCGAGTGCGAAGGGTCCGGCGAAGGCGGCGGACGCGGCTGGGGGTTTCACGGACGTGTCCTCCTCGTTGCGATGCGACTAATCTGGCCCGGCATCTCGTAATCTAGGAAATCGATTCCGTGGATGCGGATCATCCACCCCGTCTATATGTCTCCTCGCCCGGACCCCTGGGAGCGCGCCGTGAACCTGGCCAGCCTCGACCTCAACCTCGTCGTCGCCCTGCGCGCGCTCCTGGAGGAACGCAACGTCACCCGGGCCGGGCGCAGGGTCGGACTGAGCCAGCCCGCGATGAGCGCCGCCCTCGCCCGGCTGCGCCGCCACTTCGACGACGACCTGCTCTCCCGCGTCGGCGGCCACTACGAGCTGACCGCCCTCGGACAGGTCCTCCTCGACCGCACCTCGACCGCCTGTGACCTGCTGGAACGCCTCTTCACCAGCCAGGCCGACTTCGACCCGGCGGTGGAGTCCCGCGAGTTCACCCTGGTCGCCTCCGACTACGCGGTGGCCGTCTTCGGCGCCGAACTCGCCCGGGTCGTCCACCGGGAGGCGCCGGGCATCCGGCTGCGCTTCACCCAGACACCGCCCGGCATCGGCGACGGGCTCGGCACCCTGCTGAGCACGACCGACGGGCTCCTCATCCCGCACGGCATCATCAGCGACTCCCCCGCCACCGAGCTGTACCAGGACCAGTGGGTCTACCTGGTCGCCGAGGACAACCCCGAGGTCGGCGAGAGCCTCACCCGGGACGACCTGACCCGGCTGCCCTGGGTGACGTACCAGCGCACGTACGACGCCCCCGCCGTACGGCAGCTCGGCATGCTCGGCATCGAACCCCGGGTCGAGGTCTCCGCCGACAGCTTCACCGTGCTGCCCTTCCTCGTCGCCGGCACCCGCCGTATCGCCCTCGTCCAGCGCCTCCTCGCCGAGCGGCTGCGCGATGTCGCCCCCGTACGGATCATGAAGGCGCCGTACGAGACGGTCCCGCTCCAGGAGGCCCTGTGGTGGCATCCGGTGCACACCCACGACGCGGCGCACATCTGGCTGAGGGAGACGGCGGCACGGGTGGGGGCGACGGTGGGGGAGTCGGTAAAGGGGCTGGTTTCCGAGGGCACGGAGGCTTCCCCCGAGTAGGTCGCTCCCGGCCCCGTCGGCGCGCGGCATCCATCGGGCGGATGGGCGTGATCAGGTACTTCGATCACCGGGAGGCTAGGCGCGGGGCGCGGGTTCGCTCATAGTCGGGGCAGTTCCCCGATGCCCGCCGCCCGGGCCTCGGGAGCGTTCCCCGGGTGCGCCGGTGCCCCGCGGCGTGGTGACGGCCACGGCGGCGGTACGGCCCCGCGCCCTTCCGCCACCGCTCGTGGAGTCCCGTATGCCCGGATCCCTGTCCCTGCCCGCGTCCCCGCCCGCTTCCGCCTCCGGTGCCCCGCCCGCCGACCGGGGACGGCTGCGCGCCGCGCTCCTCATGGCCGGCAGCTGTCTTCCGGTGCTCGGCGCCGTCCTCATCGCCCCCGTGCTGCCGAGGATGCAGGACCACTTCGCGTCGGTGCCCGGCGCCGAGGTCCTCGTCCCCGTCGTCCTGACCGTCCCCGCGCTCGCGCTCGCCCTGCTGGCACCGTTCGCCGGGGTCGTCGTCGACCGGCTCGGCCGCAAACGCCTGCTGGTCGTCGCCACCGCCCTCTACGCGGTCTTCGGCACCGCGCCGCTGTGGCTGGACTCGCTCGGCGCGATCGTGGCCAGCCGGGTCCTGGTCGGCGTCGTGGAGGGCGCCATCATGACCTGCTGCACCACGCTGATCGGCGACTACTACACGGGCCGGACGCGGGAGCGCTACCTCGCCCTGCAGACCGTGTGCGCCTCCGCCTCCGCCACCGCGTTCTTCGTCATCGGCGGCGCGCTCGGCTCGGCGGGCTGGCGCGCCCCCTTCTGGATCTACGCCGTCGGTCTGCTGCTCGCACCCGTGATGGCGACCGTGCTGCCGAAGCCGCGCCCCGGCGCGGGCGACGAGGGCCGCGCGCCCGCCACGACCCAGGCTGCCGACGGGGCCCACGGAACCCCCACGGCTCACGGCACCGGCGCGCTCCACGGGCAGACCGACAAGGCCCCCGGCCCCGACCCGGCCATCGGCCCCGATCCGGCCGTCGGTCCCGACACGACCGCCGGAGCCGGTGAACTCCCGCTCCAGGCCCGCCCGTTCCCCCTGCGTCGACTGGCCGGCATCTGCCTGCTGACCGTCTTCGGCGGCATGGTCTTCTACACCGTGCCCGTCGAAACGGCGTATCTGCTCGACGACCTGGGCGTCACCTCCACCGGTGTGATCGGTCTGGCCACCGGGCTCGCCAGTGCCGCCACCGTGGCCGGCTCCCTCGTCTTCACCAGGCTGCCGGGCACGCCCGAGGGCCGGCTGCCCGCCGTGTTCGCCCTGTGCGCCGCCGGGTTCGTGGTGATGGGCCTGGCCGGCGACCCCGTACCGCTGATCGCGGGCGGCATCCTCAACTGCGTCGGCACCGGCATCCTGCTGCCGTCCCTGCTCACGGCGGCGATGTCGCGGCTGGACTACGCCGACCGGGGCCGGGGCACGGGCCTGTGGACGGCCGCGTTCTTCGCCGGGGAGTTCGTCTGCCCGCTCGTGCTGATCGGCGTCGCCTCGGCGGCCGGCGGACTGGCCGCCGCCGTCGGACTGCTCGGCCTCGCCTCGGCCCTGGTGGCGGCCGGGCTGCTGCTCGCCCGCCGCTCGGTGGCGTCGAGGTAGTCGTGGAGGGCCCGGCGGGAGTGCGTGAGCGTGTCGATGCGCTCGTCCAGCTCGCGCAGCCGGGCCCGCATGACGTCCAGCAACTCGGGGCAGGGCTCCAGCTCCGGGGCCGCGCCGCTCGCGCAGGGCAGCAGCGAGGCGATCTCCTGCGTGGACAGCCCGGCTTCGAGCAGCCGTCTGATCTGTGTCACCGTGAGGACGGCCGTATCGGTGTACTCGCGGTAGCCACCGGCACTGCGCGCGGGCTCCAGCAGCCCCTGCGCCTCGTAGTACCGCAACAGATGAGCCGGGACGCCGGTCCGCCGGCTCAACTCCCCGATCAGCACGCCCGTTCCCCCTCGCCGCGCTCGTCCCCTCCGGCTCCCTCTCCCGCCATTGTTCTTGACCTTCATACCGATGTGAAGGTCGATGATCCTCGTATGACCGCGACACCGTTCAACCCGCGTGCCCTGCTGGCGAAGAGCCGGCTCGGCGTCCTCGCCACCCTCAAGTCGGACGGCCGCCCCCAGCTCTCCCCCGTCCTGCCCTTCTACGACGAGGAGGCCGGCGTCGTCCTCGTCTCCACCACCGAGGCGACCGCCAAGACCGCCAACCTGCGCCGGGACCCGCGCGCCGCCCTGGAGGTGACCAGCTCCGACGGCATGTCCTGGGCCACCGCCGAGGGCACGGTCCACCTCACCGGACCGGGCACCGACCCCGAGGGCCCGGAGGTCCAGGCCCTGGTGGACTACTACCGCACCGCAGCAGGGGAGCACCCGGACTGGGACGAGTACCGCTCGGTCATGGTCACCGACCGCCGCGTCCTCATCACCCTCACGGTCGACCACGTGTACGGGGCGGCGATCGGCTGACGGCGCCCACGGGCCACCGGTGGGGCGTCGGCGGTGGTTCGGCGTACCGTCGTGACTGTGGACTCCACGGCCGATCGTCTCGTGTCCCGGGTCGCGCGTGAGCTCGTCCCCAGGGCGGACGAGCTGATCGCCGAGGTGGAGGAGTGCCTGCGCCGCGAGATGCCCGAACTGTGGAAGCACCCCGACGCCATGGCCACGGACAATGTCGCCCAGCACGTCGTCGCGGTGCTGTCCGCACTCCAGTACGGCGTCGACCCGGCCGCCATCGAGGTACCGAACGCCGAGCTGGAGCGGGTGCGCCGCGTCGCCCGGCACGGCATCCCCGTCAGCGCGGTGCTGCGGGCCTTCCGGCTGGGCCAGGGCATCATCCTCGACCGGCTGCTGGAGGAGATGGTCCGGCGCACCGACGACGCGGCCCTGATCGGCGAGGCCGCGCGCAGCCTGATCGCCACGGCGACCGGGTACGTGGACCGCACCTCCGAGCAGGGTGTCGTGGCGTACCAGGAGGAACGGGACCGGCGGCTGCGGTGGCGGCTGTCGATGGTGAACGAGGCCAGCGTGCGCATCGGCACCACCCTGGACATCGCCCGCACCACCCAGGAACTGGCCGACTTCGCCACCGAGTACTTCGCCGACCTCGTCACCGTCGACCTGCTCGACTCCGCGTTCGGCGCCCACGACACCCCGCCGGACGACCCGCCCGCCGCCCCCGTGCTCCACCGGGTCGCCCGGCGGTCGGTCGCCCGCCCCGACCGGGCGCCCACCCGCCGACGGCCCCACACCGCCCCGCCCGACTCACCCCTCGCCCGCGCCCTGCGGACGGGCCAGCCGACCCTGCACCGCCTCGACGGCGGCCGCCGGGGGCCGCACGAGGCCCCCGAGTCCCCGGTCGGCGGGTGCGCCGGGGAGGGCGGCGGCCGGGACCACCACGACGGCGCCGACACCACGGGCGGCGTGGACGGCGGTCCCGTCGGCCGGGCCCGTCCGGTGCACTCCACGCTGGTGGTGCCGTTGCGCGCCCGGGGGGCCACGCTCGGTGTCGCGCAGTTCTGCCGGGACCGCAACCCCGACGCGTTCGACGACGAGGATCTGCTGCTCGCCCAGGAGATCGCGGCGCGGGCGGCGATCGCCATGGACAACGCCCGCCGCTACACGCACGCCCGCGCCACCGCCCTGACCCTGCAGCGCAGCCTGCTCCCGCGCCGTACGCCGAGACAGTCCGCCGTCGACGTCGCCTTCCGCTACCTTCCCGCCGACGCCCACGGCGGCGTGGGCGGCGACTGGTACGACGTCATCCCGCTCTCCGGGGCCCGGGTCGCCCTCGTCGTGGGCGACGTCGTCGGCCACGGCATCCACGCCGCCGCCACGATGGGCCGCCTCAGGACGGCCGTCCGCACCCTCGCCGACATCGACCTGCCGCCCGACGAACTCCTCACCCACCTCGACGACGTGGTGATCCGCCTGGCCGCCGAGGTGGAGGAGAGCGGCGCGGACGACGCCGAGGACGAGGCCGGGACCGGGGCCGCCCTGGGCACGGACGCCTCACCCTCCGCGACCCCCACCGCCACCGCGGGCGGCGGGGACATCGGCGCCACCTGCCTCTACGCCGTGTACGACCCCGTCTCGCGCCGCTGCACCCTCGCCCGCGCGGGGCATGTGCTGCCCGCCGTGGCGACCGGGGACGGCACCGTCGACATCCTGGACCTGCCCCCGGGCCCGCCGCTCGGGCTGGGCGGGCTGCCGTTCGAGGCGGCGGAGATCGAACTGCCCGAGGGCAGCCTGCTCGCGCTCTACACCGACGGTCTGATCGAGGCACGGGACCACGACATCGGCGCGGGCCTGGACCGGCTCCGTGACGCCCTCGCCCGGCCCGCCCCCTCCCTGGAGGCCACCTGCGACGGCGTGCTCGAAGCCCTGCTGCCCGCCAGGCCGCCCGACGACGTCGCCCTGCTCCTGGCCCGGACCCGGGCGCTGGGCACCGGCCAGGTCGCCACCTGGGAGCTGGAGGCCGAACCCGCCGCCGTCGCCAGCGCCCGCGCGAGCGTCACCCGGCAGCTGGACGACTGGGGCCTGGAGGAGCTGGAGTTCACCGCCGAACTGGTGGTCAGCGAACTCGTCACCAACGCCATCCGCTACGGCCGGCCCCCCGTCCGGCTGCGCCTCATCCACGACCGCACCCTCCTGTGCGAGGTCTCCGACTCCGGCGGCACCACCCCGCATCTGCGGCGCGCCCGTGTCTACGACGAGGGCGGCCGGGGCCTCCTCCTCGTCGCCCAGCTCGCCCAGCACTGGGGCACCCGCCGCTCGCGCCGGGGCAAGACGGTCTGGGCCGAACTCGACGACTCCGCCACCGCCGCGTTCCCCGAACTGTCCGCCCTCTAGCCCGCCGCCGAACTCCCCCGTCGCCGCTCAGCCCTGTGTTTCACGGAACACTCCCGGTGTCTGCCCGGTCGTCCGGATGAAGAACTTGTTGAAGTTGGTCGGCTCGGTGAAGCCGAGGCGGTGGGTGATGGCGGCGACGGGCAGGTCGGTGTGGGCGAGGAGCCGCTTGGCCTCCAGGGTGACGCGGGCGTCGATGAGGTGCTTGGCGGTGTGACCGGTGGCGCTCCGGCAGGCGCGGTTGAGGGTCTTCAGGGAGTAGCCGAGCCGGGCCGCGTAGTCGTGGGCCTGGCGCAGGACGGTGAAGGAGCGCTCCAGCTCGTGCTGGAACAGGCGGTACGGCTCCCGCGCGGCGGCCGGGGCCCGTGTGCCGCCTCCGTCGTCGCCGGGGGCCGGGAGGCGCGCGATGCGCAGCAGGACTCCCGCGAGCAGGTGGCGCAGGAGTTCCCGGGTGATCTCCGGTTCCTCGGTCGGGAGGGCGGCGTACTCCGCGGCGAGGTCGGCCAGGGCGCGGCGGAAGCGGTCGTGGTCGGCGGGGGAGAGCTGCCAGGTGTCCGGGCCGAACGGGTCGTCGGTCACCCGGACGGTCGCGGGGAGCCGGGGCGGGAAGTCCGGGGTGAACAGAACGACCGTGGCGTCCAGACCGGCGGGGTCACCGTCGGCCGTGGTGGGCAGCCGCTGCACCTGGCCTGGGCGGATGTGCAGCAGGGTGCCGGGCCGGCAGGGGCGGTCGACGAAGTCGGCCGTCCCGGTGCCCTCGCCCCGGTGGACCAGCGTGATGTGGTGGAAGTCGAGCCGGTTCAGCCGGGTGAACTCCTCACCCGGCAGCCGGGCCCTGAGGTCCGCGAAGGTGAGGACCTCCAGCCCGAGATCCGGCCGCGTGGGGTTGCGATAACCCCGCTCGACCACCGGAGTCTGTCCCGTTTCGACCATGGCCATGCCCGACTCTACCGTGCGTCGGGGGCGCCGCGCGGGGAGAGTGGAGGGCGGACCGGTGAGCGGAGCGACACCGGAAAGCGCAGATCGGAGACGTACCGTGGGCAGCAGGGAAATCGTCCTCAAGGCGGCGGGGGAACTGTTCGGGGAGAAGGACCCGAGCGCGGTGGACCGCTGGGTGGCCGCTGACTACCGTCAGCACAGCAGCCTGGCGGCGGACGGCCCGGGGGCCCTGCGCGAGCTGGTCGCGGGCCTGCCGGAGGGCTTCCGCTACGAGGGCGCCCGGGTGATCGCCGACGGCGACCTGGTGGCGCTGCACGGCACGTACCACGGGTTCGGCCCGCAGCCGCTGGTCGCCTTCGACCTCTTCCGCGTCGACGCGGACGGCAGGCTGGCCGAGCACTGGGACGCCCTCACCCCGGTGGTGACGGACACCGCCTCAGGCCGTTCGCAGACCGACGGGCCGGGCGCACCGGGCGACCTCGACCGGACCGGGGCCAACCGCGCGCTGGTGACCGGGTTCGCGGAGAAGGTGCTCGTCGGCGCCGACTACTCGGTGCTGACCGACTACATCTCCACCGAGACCTACCTCCAGCACAACCCCGAGGCCGCCGACGGACTCGACGGCTTCGGCGCCGCCGCCGCGAAGTGGGCCGAGCAGGGCAAGAACCTGGTCTACCGGACCGTCCACAAGGTCGTCGCCGAGGGCGACCTCGTGCTGCTGCAGTCCGAGGGCGAGTTCGGCGGGCCGGTCGCCTACTGGGACCTGTTCCGCGTGGCCGACGGCCGCATCGTCGAGCACTGGGACGTCATCGCCCCCGTACCGGCCGAACTGCCGCACTCCAACGGCCTGTTCTGACCCGGAGAGCCGGGGAGACCAGAAGCGGCCCGCCGGACACGTCCGGCGGGCCGCTTCGCGGAGGTCGGGGCGTACGGGGGGAGGGCGCCCCGACCGGGCTTCGGCAGGTCTACGGAGCCGTCACCTCACATGTGCACCACGGGGGCCGCGTCGGGGTCGTGGACGGGGGCGCCGCGCCGGTAGAGCAGGAAGCTGACGACCACACCGACGACGAAGAAGACGGCGGACCACCAGTACGCGGTGGAGTACGCCTCCAGGCCCGCCTGGGCGACGACGGCGGGGTCCTTCGGGTTCCGGCCGATCAGGTAGTCGGCCGCGGCGCTGGTGGAGAGCGTGTTGAGGAGCGCGGTGCCGAGTGAGCCGCCGACCTGCTGCATGGTGTTGACGGCGGCGGAGGCGACACCGGCGTCCTCCGCGGCGACCCCGTCCGTGGCCAGGCTCATGGCGGGGGCCATGACCAGGCCGAAGCCCAGTCCGGCGAGGACCAGCGGCGGCAGGATGTCGGTGGTGTAGGAGCTGTTCAGGTCGAGGGCGGTCAGCCAGGCCATCGCGGCGGCGGCCATGCCCATGCCCAGCGGGACCACCGGCTTGGGGCCGATGCGCGGGACGAGGATCGTGGACGCGAGCGTCGAGGTCAGCATGAGCCCGGCGATCATCGGCAGGAAGGCCAGCCCGGTCTCGATGGGCGTGTAGCCGAGGTTCTGCTGCAGGTAGTAGGTGAGGAAGAGGAAGACCCCGAACATGCCCGCGCCGATGATCAGGACGGAGACGAAGGAGGCGCCACGGTTGCGGTCCAGCAGGACGCGCAGGGGCAGCAGCGGATGCGGGGAGCGGGTCTGCCACACCGTGAACGCGGTGAGCAGCACGGTCCCGGCGAGCAGGAACCCCCACACGGCGGTCGAACCCCAGTCATGGCTCTCGGCGTTGGAGAACCCGTAGACCAGGCAGAACAGTCCGGCGGAGACCAGGACGGCACCGGGCACATCGATCCTGGCGGTCCTGTCGCGGCTGCTGCGGGCGAGCAGGATCACTCCGCCGACGAAGGCGACGGCGGCGAAGACGAGGTTGACGTACAGGGTCCAGCGCCAGTCGAGGTGCTCGGTCAGCACGCCGCCCAGCAGCAGGCCGACGGCGCCGCCGGCCCCCGCGATCGCGCCGTAGACACCGAAGGCCTTGCCGCGTTCCTTGGGGTCGGTGAACGTCGTGGTCAGCAGGGACAGGGCGGCCGGTGCGAGGAGTGCCCCGAAGAGGCCCTGTCCGGCCCGGGCGGCGACGAGCATCTCGAAGCTGCCGGCCGCGCCGCCGACGGCGGAGGCGCCGGCGAAGCCCACCAGGCCGACCAGGAACGTCTGCTTGCGGCCGAACAGGTCGGCTATCCGGCCGCCGAGCAGCAGCAGGCTGCCGAAGGCGAGCGCGTAGGCGGTGACGATCCACTGCCGGTCGCCGTCGGAGAAACCCAGGTCCTGCTGGGCCGAGGGGAGCGCGATGTTCACGATCGTCGCGTCCAGCACCACCATCAGCTGGGCCAGGCCGATGACGGCGAGGATCCACCAGCGATGGCGGTGCGGCGGGTCGGTGGTCGGCGGGGACGACGTGGTGGCCGTGCCGGAGGGCGTGTCGACGGGTGTGTCGGATGTGGTTCCGGGCATGACGAAACTCCAGATGAGAGGGGTTGACTGCTTGGGTGGTGCGGGGTGGACGGCTGCGTCGGTGGAGCTCGTCACGGGTCGGATCAGGCCGCCGGGACCCCCGGCCGGTCGGCTCCCTGGCTACGGTTCTGGTTCCGGCTCCGGCCGTGGCGGTCGGCGGTGGTGCCGACGGGGAGCACGGCCGCGATCAGTTCGGGGCCGGGGCCCTGGAGCGCACGGCGGCGGGCCTCTCCCGCCGAGGCCGGGGAGAACGTCTGCCAGTACCGGGACTGGCGGTTGAGCTTGCCGATCAGCGGCATCAGATGGGTCGCGGCGGGGACGGGGACGCCCAGCCCGTCCGCGGCCGTGTCCCCGAAGGTCTGCCGGAGCACGCTGTGGATGAGGTAGCGCAGCTGTTCCTCGGACAGGACGGCACCCGGCGCCCCGGCCATCGCACGGGCCTGCGCGTCGACCATGGCGGTGGTCAGCGCGCGTGAGCTGTCGTCGGGCGCGGGCGTCCCCGCGTCCAGCCGTCTCCGCAGGCGCTCGGCGTCGGTGTGGTCGAGCACGTTCCCGTGGAGGCTCTCGTCCAGGCCGAGCAGATGGGCGACGTAGGACCAGTAGCGGTAGAGGTAGTGCTCCTCCTCGGGGCCGATCTCGATCCCGACGGCGGCCAGGGCGCGGAAGGAGACGAGGGTGAGGCCGAGCCACGTACGGGCCGGCTCGTCGTCCCCCGTGACCGGGGGCCGCCGCCGGGCGTAGGAGTTCCAGCCGGACACGTCCCCCTCGGCCGGCCACCGGTCGCGCTCGAACGCCGTGAGCCGTATCCGGGCGTGGAGCAGCCGCAGCCGGACGGTGGCCAGGTGGCCCGGGGCGCCGCGCAGCAGCCCTCCCGGTCGCATGGTCTGACGGGCCCAGACACCGGTACCGGCGAGCCGGCGCGCGGCCATGGCCGCCGGGCTGCCCGCCCGCACGAGGCGGGCCGCGACGGTCGGGGACGCGTAGGTGTGGGCGAGCGTGGTGGTGACCGAGCAGAGGCCGAACCACAGCGGGGGCACGGACAGGCTCACGACGTCGCCGCGGTGCAGCATCAGCGGGTCGACGCCCGAGGGGGTGGTCTCCAGCTGCCGCAGCAGGGCGGCGACGGCCTCGGGCGGCGGCTCGGACAGGCTCGCCAGGCCGTTGCGCAGGCCGGTGTCGAGGGCCTCGCGGGCCGGGGCGCCGAGGGCGTCCAGCTCGGCGACGACGGCGTCGGCGAGCGGGTCACCGGCCGTGGGGCCGGGCGCCCGCCCGGTGGTCACGGGGGATGCGGGGGGTGTGAGGGGTGCGGTCATGGGGTTCTCCATGCGAGAGAAACGCTCTGACACCTGTCAGATTAGCGGTAATCTGACAGGTGTCAAATAACATGTCCATGGGTCCTCGGAAGGGGTCCGCGGGTCCCTAAGATGGGCGCGGGACCGCCCGCGAGGCGTGGGGGCGGGAGCCGTAGGTGAGGGAGGCAAGGGTGGGAGCAAGAGCCGAATCCGCGCGACGGCCGGGGCGCCCCGGCGCGGACACTCCCGCGGTGCCCGAGGAGGAGAGCGTCCTGCTGCGTGGCCTGGAGGCCTTCGCGGAGCTGGGCTACGACCGGGCGTCCGCCCGCGAGCTGGCCCGCCGCCTGGGCGTCAGCCACAACTTCATCAACGACCGCTACGGCTCCAAGGCGGCGTTCTGGCGCGCGGTGGTCGATTCCGCCTTGGGCCCGCAGGTGGCCCGCCTGCCCGAGCCCGACCCCTCGGTCGACGACGCGGAGAACCTGCGGCGGCTCATCACCGACTTCTACCGGGCCGCCGCCGACACCCCTCTGGTCGGCCGGCTCTTCGTCGACGAACTCAACCAGGACACCGAGCGGTTGGACTATCTCTACGACCACTACATCGGCGTCGTCGTGGGGAACATGGCGTCCCTCGTCGACCGCCTCGTCGCCGCCGGACGGATGGCCCCCGTCCCGATGGACGTGCTCTTCTTCGCCGTCGTCCCGACCGTCTCCGGCATGCTGGACGTCCCCCTCGCCCGCCGTCTCGGCCGCGCCGGCCACTCCTCCCCGGAGCGGACCGAGGCCACGGCGGAGTCGCTGGCGTCACTGGTGCTCAACGGCCTGCTCGGGACGGGCCGGTCCTAGAGCCGGGTCGGGCGGGGGGCGTCCGACGGGCTCCGGCGGGGCGGGCCCTGACGCGACGGCACCGTGTCGAGGAGTTCGGCGGCCATCCGTCGCGCGGGCGTCCCGGTCCGGGCGGCGACGCGGCGGAAGGTGTCCTCGGCGGCGCGGGCCGGCCAGTCGGGGGGAAGGTGGCGCGCGGGGAGGCGCGGGTCGGTGCGGATGGTCCAGAGCCACTCGCTGACGAGCCGCAGCCGCGTCCCGATCGGGTCGTCACCGGAACCGGCGCCCGGGTGGGCCGTCCAGCGCTTGTCGAAGGTGACATAGCGGGCCGCGATGCTCTCCAGGTCCCAGGTGTCGCGGACCATCAGCTCGATGTCGGTGGTCGTGTCCGCCCGGGCGTGGAAGATCTTGACGTGGTCGGTGAGCCCGAGCTCCGCGACGACACCGGCGATGTCGACGTTCCCCGGGGCGATCCACAGCCCGCTGTACAGCGCGCCGAACCCGGACCAGGTCAGCCGCGAGCGCAGGTCGTGGCGCCGGCGCTTCCAGGAGTCGGGGAGGGAGAAGCCGAGCAGGGTCCAGGTGCCGTCCCAGTCGTCGTTGACGGCGCCCTGCTTCCAGATGCGGGTGCGGCCGTCCCCGAGGACGCGCGTCGCCTGCGGCGTGAGCCCGAAGTACATTCTGCGGCCCTCACGTTGGCGCCGCAGCAGACCCCGGTTGACCATGCGGGTCAGTGTGGAACGTACGGCCTGTTCCCCGACGCCGACCCGGCCGAGCACGTCGATGATGCTGCCCGAGTACACGCACAGATCACGGTCGCCCTCCTCCAGCACATGGTTGCCGAAGAAGGCGAGCATGAGCGACTGCGGGCGCGGCTGCGGGCCGTCCGAGGTGTCGGCGTCCGGGGTGCCGCTGTCCGAGGCGTCACTGTCCAGGGCGTCGCTGTCCGGGGTGTCCAGGATGTCGTAGTCCTCCACGGGGGCAAGCGTACGACCGCGTCAGGGCACGTCCGGCACGTACGGGCCCCGGGGCGGAACCCTGCCGCCGCGAGCGCGCGTTACGTCACGAGGGAGCCCGTCACGCCCGCTCCCCGGGGCCGGACTCGTACGAGAGGCCGGCCCTTCCGTTCCGTCAGGAAGAGCGAGGACGCCATGACCACCATCGCCGTCATCGGAGCCGGGCCGGGTCTCGGCGCGGCCGTCGCCCGTCGCTTCGGCCGTGAGGGGTTCGCCGTGGCGCTCGTCGCCCGCGACCCGGAGCGGACGAAGGCGCTCGCCGCCGAGCTCGCCGACCAGGGCGTCACGGCCCGGGGCTTCGCCGCCGACGTACGCGATCCGGAGGCCCTGACCGCCGCGCTCGACGCGGCGCACACCGCGCTGGGCCCGGTCGAGGTCCTCCAGTACAGCCCGCTGCCGCACCGGGACTTCATGCTGCCGGTGCTGGAGACGAGCCACACCGACCTGGTCGGCCCGATCGAGTTCTCCGTCTACGGCGCGGTCGCCGCCGTACGGCAGGTGCTGCCCGGAATGCGCGCCCTCGGCCGTGGCACGGTCCTCCTCGTCAACGGCGGCACGGCCGTGGTCCCGCACCCCGACCGGGCCGGGACGTCCGTCGCCTTCGCGGCGGAGAGCGCGTACGGCATGCTGCTGCACGACACCCTCGCGGGCGAGGGCATCCATGTCGCCCAACTGGTCGTGCCCGGCGCGATCGTCCCCGGGCACCACCGGAAGGATCCGGCCGTCCTCGCCGACACCCTGTGGGGCATCCACCGCGACCGCCGGGGCTTCCGGCACTTCGCCGACGATCTCGACGCCTGAGGGCCGGCACCGGCCGGCGCGCGGTCGTCCGGGGCCGGTGTCACGCTGAGATCACCGGATCCGCGAATGTGAAGGGGAATCCCGTGATCACCACTGACCTCACTCCCGGCTCCCCCTGCTGGCTGGACCTCGGCGTCCCCGACGTACCGGCGACGGCGGCCTTCTACCGTGCGGTGCTCGGCTGGGAGTACGAGCCCATGGGCGGGGGCGAAGGGGAGGAGATGGACGGCGAAGGCGGAGTCTTCCGGAAGGACGGCAAGATCGTCGGCGGGCTCGGCGCACTGACCGAGCAGGGCGCGCGTCCGGCCTGGATGATCTACTTCACCGTCACCGACGCGGACGCCACGACCCAGGCCGTGGAGCGGGCCGGCGGCACCGTGCGGGTGGCGCCGAGGGACCTCGGCGAGTGGGGTCGGATGGCCCAGTACAGCGACCCGCTGGGCGGCCAGTTCGCGGTGTGGCAGCCGGGCACGAACTCGGGCTTCGAGCTGGCGGACGAGCCGGGCTCGCTCTCCTGGACCGAGCTGTACACGACCGACGCGGCGGCGGCCAAGGAGTTCTACGGCGGCCTCTTCGGCTGGCGGTTCGGCGACATGCCCCTGCCGGGCGGTGGCGGCACGTACAGCCTCATCACACCCGCCGATCTCCCCGAGGAGCGGATGCAGGGCGGCGTCATGGAGCTCCGCGCCGACGACCTCGCCCTGGCGAACGGACGGCCCTACTGGCACCCCGTCTTCGCCGTCACCGACTGCGACACCGCGGTCGCCGCCGTCACCGCGAACGGCGGCGGCGTGCAGATGGGGCCGGAGGACGCGGAGGGCGTCGGCCGGCTGGCCGTCTGCCTCGACCCGGCGAACGCGGACTTCGTGCTCCTCACCCCCGCCGAGGCCGCCACCACGACCCCTGCCGAGAGCTGACCCCCCCACCGGTCCCCCCGAGAGGCTCCGCGCCACCGCCGACGGTCGTCCCGTACGGCGGTGGTGCGTTCACCGTTGCGCGAAACGGGAACAGCGGCCATCATCCCCTCATCACCATTAACAGGAATCCTGTTAATTCAACGTTGTAGCGATGGGCGGGTCCGATCATGCCGTTCCGTGCCAGAATCCAGGCCAGAGGGGTTCAGCTGCTGCTCAGCGGCGTCATGACCCGTGTCCACAAGGACCTGCGCTTCGCCGATCTCCCGAAGCGGACGGAAACCATCCGGGTGGAGACCGGCGCCGGACCGGTCGACTGCACGGTCTACCGCCCGCCGACCGACACCACCACCCCCACCGACACCCCCGCTCCGGTGTACGTCAACTTCCACGGCGGCGGCTTCATCGTGGCCCGCCCCGAGCAGGACGACCACATCTGCCGCTACATAGCCGCCACGGCCGGCTGTGTCGTGATCAACGTCGACTACGCCGTCGCCCCGCAGCGGGTCTTCCCCACCGCCGTCACCCAGGCCTACGACGTCACCGCGTGGGTCGTCGAGAACGGCCCGGCCCACGGCTGGGACGGTTCACGCGTCGCCGTGGGCGGACACAGTGCCGGAGCCAACCTGACCGCCGGGGTCTGCCGTACGGCCCGTGACCGGGGCACCTTCGCGCCGCTCCTCCAGATCATCGACTCCGCGCCCCTCGACCAGACCGCCGACCCGGCCACCAAGGTGTCCCGAATCGCCAAGCCGTTGCTCAGCCCCCAGCTCATGCGGATCTTCACCGCCGCGTACGTCCCCGATCCGGCTGACCTCGCCGACCCCCTGGTCTCGCCCGGACTCGCCGACGACCTCGCCGGACTGCCGCCCGCCCTCGTCATCACCGCCGAGAACGACCGTCTGCGCGACGAGGGCGACGCCTACGCCAAGGCCCTGGAGGCCGCGGGCGTCCCGGTCACCCACCGTGTCTTCGAGGGCGTCGACCACTACTTCACCCACACCGGCCCGGTGCCGGCCGGCAAGGAGGCGATCGAGCTGATGGCCGACGCCCTGCGCACCGCCCTCGGCACGACCGTCCCCGGTCGGCCCGACGTCGACGCGGCCTGAGGCCGACGGCGCCCGACACCGACGGGGCGCCGCGACACGGCCGCATCGGCGGGCGTCTCCCCGCCGGTGTGGCTCAGGTCGCCATGAAAGCCGCCGGTCCAAGAAGATGGAGCACGTGACCCGGGACCGGCGGCGCGCGCCAAGCGTTCGGCGCCAGCAGCGCCAGCAGCGCCAGCAGCGCCTCCGCTGCCACCGCAGGGAACGCCCGGCCGGCCGACCGAGAGGCGAGACGTGCAGCTCAGCACCCGTGAATGGGGCGCAGGTGACCGGACGGCTCTGCTCGTCCACGGCCTCATGTCCGACTCCAGGACCTGGCGACGGGTGGCCCCGGCGCTCGTGGAGCGCGGCTACCGGGTGATCGCCGTGGATCTGCGCGGCCACGGCGTCTCACCGCGCGGCGCGTACGGTCCCCAGCTCTTCGCCGACGACCTCGTCGACACCCTGCCCCGGCAGGCCGATCTGGCCCTCGGTCACTCCCTGGGCGGGCTCTGCCTCTCCCTCGCCGTGGAGCGGCTGCGGCCCCTGCGGGCGGTCTACTCGGACCCGGCATGGTCGTCGGCCGACCCCGACCGGCACATCGGCCCCGAGATCTTCGCCTCCCTCAAGCACGCCACCCGCGAGCGGACCATCGCGCTCAACCCGCGCTGGGACGCCGAGGACGTCGACATCGAGATGGCCACGCTGGCCGCCTGGGACGCCGCCTCCGCGCACTTCCTCGGCGGTCGCCCGCTCACGGGCTTCGTCCCCGACCGCCCGGCCGTGCCCTCCCTCGTCCAGCTCGCCGACCCCAGCTTCCTGGTCGGGACCGAGGACGCGGACCGGCTCCGGGCGAGCGGCTTCGAGGTCCGTACGGTCGCCGGCGCGGGACACACCATCCACCGCGACGACTTCGACGGTTTCATGAAGTCCCTGGACGGCTGGCTCTGACGCCCGCGCCGCCCCCTCCTCCGCGCCGCCCCTCCTCCTACGCCGTACCGCGCGCCTTCTCGTACAGGACGGGGTCGTGCGCGTTGACGACGGTCAGGCCGGCGTCGTCGTGACGGTGCAGCTCGGCGAGGCGGGCGTGGTTGTCGCGCACCTTCTTCAGGTCGTACGCCAGCAGGTTCTCCATGGTGCGCAGGGCGCGCGGCACCGGGGAGCGTCCGTCGAGCGTTCCCCGGTGGAAGAAGGAGTCGCCGGCGTGCAGGATCCAGCCGGTTCCGGTGTCCACAGCGACGCAGGCGTGGCCCCGGGTGTGTCCCGGCAGCGAGACCAGGACGATTCCGGGGGCGACGGCGTCGAGTTCCCTGGCGGCGGCGAATCCGCGCCACGCCTCGCCGTCCGGGGTGTGCTCGACGATCCGCGGGCCGTGCGCCCACTGGGCCGACCGGTACCGGAACCGCTCCCGCCGGGACGGGGCGATCATGGATCCCAGGGCCTCGGCCGCCGTCGTGTGCACCTGGGCGCCGGGGAAGTCGGACAGCCCGCCGATGTGGTCGAAGTCGAAGTGCGTGACGACGATGTGGCGGACGTCCTCCCGCCGGAACCCGAGGGCCTCGACCTGACGCGCCGCCGTCTCCTCCGCCCGGAGCACGGGCCTGACCAGACGCCGGGTCGGCCCGACCCGGCGTGCGGGATCGGCGATGTCGTGCAGCCCGACCCCGGAGTCCACCAGGACCAGTCCGTCGGGCGCCTCGACGAGCAGGACGTGGCACACCAGCGTGCCGGTGAGCGGGCGCATGGTCCCGCAGTTGAGGTGATGGACCTTCACGGCAGTACCGCTTTCGGGATGTCGACGGGAGAAGGACACGACGCGCACCCGGCCTCCCTCGGGAGACCCGGCGGACAGCGTACGGCCACCACCCGGCCCGTCTCATGTCCACCCACGGGCACACCCACGGGCACACCCACGGGCACACCCACGGGCACACCCACGGGCACACCCACGGGCACACCCACGGGCACACCCACGGACACGGCCACGGACACAGCCGGGGGCCCTGTCGGAAGCCGCGCTTCCGGCAGGGCCCCTTTCAGCGACGCGTCGTGGGGTACTCCGGGATCACTTCCCGAAGTACCCGTCGCAGACCGAGATCGTCGAGTTGAACCTCGTGGGTGAACTCCTCTTCAAGAGCCCGGACTTCGCCACACTGTGGGAGCGCTACGAGGTCGTCGGCCGCAAGAGGATCCGCAAGACCTTCCACCACCCCCAGGTCGGCGTCCTCACCCTCAGCCGCCAGAGCATGCACCTCGACGGCACCCCCGGCCGGCGCCTCGGCGCCTACACCGCCGAACCCGGCAGCCCCGACCACGACGCGATGCTCCTGCTCGACATGACCGCGCCCCGGCCCGACGGCCACCCGGACACGAGGGCCGAGCACCGGGCGGGCGGACATCCCTGACCAGGATCCCGCGAGTCGCGATGAGTTCCGGGGCGTCCGGCGGTCGTACTGTCGAACCCGCTACCGAGGAGGACTTCCGATGCGCAGAGTGACCTATTCGATGGGTGTCTCGCTCGACGGCTACATCGTCGGACCGGACGGCGGCTTCGACTGGGGGGCGCCCGACCCGGAGGTCTTCCGCTTCTGGATCGACGAGATCCGGGACGTCGGCGTCCACCTGTTGGGACGACGGCTGTACGAGACGATGCTGTACTGGGAGACCGCCGAACAGGAGCAGTCGCTCGACGAGGCCGAACTCGAATGGGCCGGGCTCTGGAATCCGCTCCCCAAGGTGGTGTTCTCCACCACGCTGTCGGCGGTGCGGGGCAATGCCCGCCTGCTCTCCGGCGGCCTGGCGGAGGAGATCGAGCGGTTGCGGGCCGAGCCGGGGGAGGGTGACATCGCGATCGGCGGCGCGACTCTCGCCGCCGAGGCGGCCGAGGCGGGTCTCATCGACGAGTACCGGACCGTGGTCCACCCGGTGCTGGTCGGCGGCGGCATCCCGTTCTTCCCCCGGAACGAGCGCCGGGTGGACCTCGACCTCGTCGAGACCCGCACCTTGGGCTCACGAGTCGTCTACGTCCGCTACCGCGTGGCGCGGTGACGACGCCGGCCTCCGAACCCGGTCCGGCCGGAGGGGTGTCCGCTCACTCCTTCGCGAGGACGATGTCGAAGGTCGTCGAGGTCCACGGGCCCTCCGGCCGCCGGCCGTCCGGTGTCGGTGTTCCGGCCTCGTGACGGTCGAAGGGGCGGACGAGTGACTCCTTCACGCCGAAGACGGAGTCGGCGTCAAGCCAGGGGTCGTCCGCCACGAAGATGTGCGTGACCAGACGCCGGAAGCCGGGTGCCGTCACCATGAAGTGCAGATGCGGCGCGCGCATCGGTGAGCGGCCGGCGTGATCGAGCAGCCGGCCGACGGGACCGTCGTCCGGGATCGGGTACGGCGTGGGGGTGAGCCCCCAGAATCGGTAGCGGCCCTCGGCGTCCGTGAACAGGTGGGCGCGCCCGGCGAGTTGGCCGTCGTCGTACTGGACGTCGTACATGCCGTCGTCGTCGGCCTCCCACACCTCGACGCGGGCGCCGGGGGCCGGGTCGCCGCCGGTGTCCGTGACCCGGCCCTCGACCCACGCGGGCTCACCGGTCGCGCCGCCCGCGATGTTCCCGCCGAGCTCGATCGCGGGCGAGTCCCGGACGAAGAACGGGCCGAGGACCGTGGACTCCGTCGACTCGTGGAGGCCGGGTTCGTTCACGGCGACGGTGAGCATGGAGATGCCGAGGACGTCCGAGAGGAGGACGAACTCCTGGCGGGTGTCGGTGGTGAGGTGGCCGGCGGCGGTCAGGAACTCGATCGCGGCGGTCCATTCGTCGTGGGTGAGCCTCGTCTCGCGCACGAACGCGTGCGCGTACCGGACGAGCGCCCGCATGACCTCGCGGAACCGCTCGTCCTTCGCGGAGTCGAAGCTCGCGACGACCTTGTCGGTCAGCTCCTGTTCAGCCGTCTCCTGTTCAGTCATCGGGATGCTCTTCCGTGTCGAGGGGCGTGGCGAGTGGCGTATCAAGGGGGACCGGTACCGGAGTGTCACCGCGCCATGCGCGCCCCAGCAGCTCGCGCATCTCGGCGCGGGTCACCCGGCGCGGGCCGGTGTCCGGTACCTGTGCCATGACCAGCTCGGCGGCCCGGTCGAGTTCCTCCTCGGCGAGCCCCAACTCGCGTAGCGAGGAAGGAGGTTCGAGCTGGGTGTAGAGCGCGAGCAGTGCGCCGAAGGGGTCCGCCGGCGATCCGAGCGCCGCTCCGAGGTGCCGGGCGGCGTCGGGGGCCGCGGCCAGGTAGAGGCCGACCACGTGCGGCAGGACCACCGCGTGCAGGGCGGCGTGTTCGAGGTCGTACGCGCCGCCGAGGACGTGGCACACCTTGTGGTGCGGTCCGGAACCGGCCCCCGCGAAGGCGACCGCCCCGAGGTAGGTGCCGAAGAGGATCTCCCGGCGGGCCGCGACGTCCTGGCCGTCGGCGACGATGCGCGGCAGCGCGGACGCCAGCGAGCGGACGCCCTCGACGGCCAGGGCGGAGCTGATCGGGTTGTGCCGGGGTGCCCACCACGCGTCGACGCAGTGGGCGAGCGCGTTGAGCCCCGAGGTCACCGACAGCCGGGTCGGCAGCGACAGCATGAGCGTCGCGTCGTAGACGACGACCCGGGGGAGCACCTTCGGGTCGACGCCGGTGCGTTTGTGGCCGTCCTCGGTGAGGCCCCAGACGGGGGTCGCCTCGGAACCGGCGTAGGTCGTGGGGACGGCGAGGACCGGCAGGCCGGTGGTGAGCGCGGCCGCCTTGGCGGTGCCCGTCGTGGAGCCGCCGCCGACGCTCAGCAGCAGGTCGGCCGTGTGTTCGTGGGCCGCCGCCCGCACGGCCTCCGCCACATCGGCCGGCACATGCGGCCTGACGGCGCCGAACGTCGCCACGACGGGAACGTCCTTGCAGATGTCCTCGGCCAGGGCGCGTTCCCCCTCGGCCGCGATCAGCAGGACCCGGCTCGCGCCGAGTCCCGCGACCTCGGCCGCCACGTCCTCCCGCGCGGTGCCCGAGCCGAAGACGACCCGCTGGCCCCAGGAGTCGTAGACGACTCGCGTCATGCCGTCACCGCGCGCACCCGGGGTACCGCGCCCGCCGCGCACGCCCCGATCAGCGCCGGTACGGCGAAGGCGTAGAAGGCCCACTCGACGTCGGCGCCGGAGCTGAGGACGAACGCGCCCAGGGACGGGCCGACGATCGCGCCGAAGCGGCCGATCGACAGGGCCCAGGCGAGGCCGTTGCCGCGCAGGGCGTCCGGGTAGCGCGTCACGATGAACGCGTTGCCGAGGATCTGCGAGCCGATGAACCCGAACCCGCTGACGAACATGAGCACGAACATGACCGGCGTCGGCGGGCGGGTGCTCATGGCGACCAGACTCAGCGTGCCGACCAGGAACGCGACGACCACCACACGCTTGGCGCCCAGCGCGTCCGCGACCCGGCCGCCGAGGATGGCACCGAAGCCGACGCCCAGCCACATGGCGGCCGTCTGCAGCAGCGCCGAGCCGAGGGAGAAACCCGCCGCCTGCATGATGCTGGGCAGCCAGGTGCTGATGCCGAAGACCAGCAGCAGTCCGCAGAAGGACATCGCCCAGAACAGCACGGTCGAGACCGCGAGCCCGCCCGTCAGCAGCGAGCCGATACCGAGCCAGCGGCCCGGGTCCGACGTCGGGGAGGCCTCCGAAGGGGCGAGACCGAGCCGCTCCTCCACCGCCCTGGCCTCGGCCGCCCGGCCCGTACGGCTGAGGTGGAACGGGCTCTCCGGGAGCCGCAGCACCAGGGGTACGGCCAGGAAGACGGGGACCACGCCGATCACGTACAGCCAGCGGTACGAGACGTCGGGCAGCAGGGCGGTGCCGAGCAGCGGGGAGAGCAGGGCGCCGAACGCGTAGCCGCTCATGATCAGGGCGACGTTGCGGCTGCGGCGGCCCGGTTCGCTGAGGTCGGCGACGTAGGCGTTGATCGTGGGCAGTACGACGCCGAGGCCGAGGCCTACGACCAGGCGTCCGGCCCCGAAGGACGGGACGCCGGCGGCGAACGTGCAGACCGCCATGCCGAGCGAGAACACGGTGGTGCCGACGAGCAGGAGCCGGCGCGGGCCGGTGCGGTGGACGAGGGCCCCGGCGAGGGCCGCGCCGATCAGCATGCCGATGCCGACGAGCGAGCCGATGGTGCCGGCCTCGGCCTTGTCGATGCCGAGCGAGGGGTCGCCCAGGATCGCGGGCACGGTGACGCCGTACACGGCGAGGTCGTACCCCTCCAGGGAGGCGACGACCCAGGCGGCGACCAGCATGAACGTGGTCGCGGGCACTCTGCGGACGGTCGGGCGTATGACGGACGGTGCGGTCATGGCCGGATCCCTTCTCCGACGGTGGCAGGAGCCTGTATCGGCTGGACTGCCGTGGCAAGTGTCTTGAGGAGCGCCGGGACGTCGGACAGCGAGTCCACGGTGCCGAGGATGTAGAAGTCGGGCCGCCACAGAACGGCGGCGGAGCCGGTCTCGTCGAACCAGCGCCCGTAGACGCCGCCGACATCGGTGATCCCCTCGGTGGTGAGGCGGCGGTCGGTGAGGTGGTGGACGGCCACACCGAGCGCCGCGGCCGGTTCGACGGCCGAGGCGTCGAGCGAGGCGCCCTCGCGGCCGTCGACGAGGAGGACGAAGCCGCGGCCGAGGACCTCGTCGAAGAGTCCCCCGGTGCCGTGCGACTCCACCCGGCCGTGCGGCATCAGGTGTCCCGCCTGCGGGGACGTGTCGCGCAGGCCCGGGCCGAGACCCGGGAAGCGCATCTTCTCGGGGCGCCCGTCGGCTTCGCGCCGCGCGATCAGACGGGCGTCGCGCTCGGCGGCGGCCACCGGGTCGCGCATCGTCTGGACGCGGCCGAGTTCGATGCCCTTGGCGATGATGGCCCGCACATGCGGCTCACGTTCGCTCTGGTAGGTGTCGAGGAGCGCGTCGTCGGCGCCCCGCAGTACGGCGTCGAGCTTGAAGGCGAGGTTCTGGGCGTCGCGGACGCCCGAGCACATGCCCTGCCCGAGGAAGGGCGGCATCTGATGGGCCGCGTCCCCGGCGAGCAGGATCCGGCCGTCGCGCCAGCGCTCCGCGACGAGCGAGCGGAAGGTGTACGTGGCGACGCGGACGAGGTCGGCCCGCGAGCGGTCGACGTGGTCGGCGACCCGGGCCCACACCCGGTCGGGCTCCCGCTCGACGGGGAAGGAGTCCACCGAGTCGAGCATGAAGCTGAAGCGGTGGTGCCGGGGGCCCAAGGAGATGATCGATGCGGGCTGCTTCGGATCGCAGACCTGACGGGCCTTGGGAATGTCCGGAACGTCCGCGGGGTCGGTCAGGCGGAAGTCGCAGACCATCCACGGCTCGGAGAACCCGTAGTCCTCCTGCCCGACGCCGAGCCATCCGCGGGTGAAGCTGTTGCCGCCGTCGCAGGCCACGACGTACCGCGCGGAGACGGCCGTGTCGCTTCCCTCGACCTGGATCTCCACACCCGGGACGTCCACGCCGTGGCGGGTGCTCCGCAGACCGGTGACCGGGGAGTTCATCCGGATCTCGACGTTCCCCAGACCGCGGACCAGGCCGTCGAGGGCGTCCTCCAGGTAGGGCTGGTACATCATGTACCACTCCGCCCAGCCCTGGCCGCCGACGGCGGCGAAGTCGTGCTCGATGAGCAGCTCGCCGGCGCCGTTGCGCCACTCGTAGTTCCGCTGGACGTGCAGCGTGGGCAGCAGCCCGCGCGCGATGCCGAGGCGGTCGAAGGTCCGCATCGTCTCGTCGTCGAAGATGGCGGCGCGCGGAAGGTTGTAGAGGGTCGGGTAGCGCTCCAGGACGACCACGTCGTGGCCTGCCTGCCCGAGCAGCGCCGCGGTGACCATGCCCACGGGCCCGTACCCGATGACGGCGACGTCGTACACGTGCGTTCCCTTCCGCTCAGACACCCGCGAACGCGGGTGCGGGAGTGGGAGTGGGGGCGAGGCCGAGGAGCCTCTCGGCGTTCCGGTGGCCGATCTTGAGCCGGTCGGCGTCGCTGATCGGGGCCTCCCGCAGGAACTTCGTGGCCGTCTCGATGTCCTCGAAGGGGTAGTCGGTGCCGAAGAGGATGTGGTCGGCGCCCATCGACAGCAGCGCGGTGAGCAACGGGGCGGGGGAGCAGACGCCGCTGGTCGTGATGTAGAGGTTGTGGCGGAGGTACTCCGAGGGGCGTCCGCGCTTGAGCTCGATGCCGTGGTGGGCGTGGAAGTCCCAGCGGGAGTCCATGCGCCACATCACGTAGGGCAGGCCCTCTCCCATGTGGCCGAGGAGCAGCTTGGCGTTCGGGAAGTCGTCGAAGACGCCGCCGAAGACGAGCCGCAGGACGTGGGTGGCGGTGTCGATTCCCCAGCTCCACATCGGTCCGACGAGTTCGGGGTGCCCGGACAGGACGTGCGCGGTGTCGACGCCGTTGGCCGGGTGCAGATAGAGCGGTACGTCGAGGTGCTCGGCGCGCTCCCAGACGACGCGCAGGGCCGGGTCGTCCAGGTACCTGCCGTGGGTGTGCGCGTTGACGAGGGCGCCGCGCAGACCGAGCTGGGTGACCGCGCGCTCCAGTTCGTCGGCCGCGGCCCCGGGGTCCTGGAGAGGCAGTGCGGCGAAGCCGGAGAAACGGTCGGGGTGCTCGGCGATGACGCCGGTGAGGAAGTCGTTGACCGTGATCGCCTGGCGTACGGCGGCGGCCGGGTCCTGCTCCGCCTGGAGGCCGGGGGAGTTGAGCGACAGGACCTGCATGTCCAGGCCGGCCGCGTCCATGTCGTCGAGGCGTTCCTCGGTGAGGTCGAGGAGGCGGCGGGAGGCTTCGGCCCAGGCGCCGGGCTGGGCGATGGACGCGGTCGACGCGCCATGGCCCACCAGGTCCGGGGTCACGAAGTGCTCTTCGAGGCCGATCAGCTTCATTGCGGAGTTCTCCTCGGAGGATTTGTGCGTCTGAGCGTCTGAGCGCCTGAGTGTTTGTGCGTTTTCGCGGTCGATGTCCCGCGTGCGGGGGTGCGGCGATGCCCGGCTCGGTGTGAGTGGCCGGGGAGGAAAGGGGTGCGCGGGTTGTGTGCGCCGAAGGGTGAGCGGCTCCGGGCGGCTGCGAAACGGGCCGCCGAGGTGACCGGGGCAGTCGGGGAGGTGAGTGCCACCGCTCCCGCAGTTCACCAGAACGTAACGCGTTCCGCAATAGTGAATGTAAGATCTGTTCGTGGTCGGAGGCCGGCGCACCTCGCGTCGATAGGCTGAGCACCGCCATCCACCTGCGGGAAGAGAGCTGCGCTGTGACCGAGACCGACCCCAGGGAGAGCGGGGAGCGTCAGGGCATCCAGTCCGTCGAGACCGCGATGCGGGTCCTGCTGGCGCTGGAGAACGGCGGCGGAGCGCTGAGTCTGTCGGCGATCGCGCAGGCGAGCGGCATGCAGCCCAGCAAGGTGCACCGTTACCTCGTCAGCCTCGGCCGCATAGGGCTGACCTCGCAGGATCCCGCGTCGGGTCTCTACGACTTCGGGGCCGCGATGCGCCGCATGGGCGCCGAGTCGCTGCGCCGCACCAACGAGGTGGCGGTGGCGGGCGGCCACACGGCGCGGCTGCGCGACCGCACGGGCCACTCCGTGAACCTCGCCGTGTGGGGGGACCGGGGCCCGATCGTGGTGAGCTGGGCGTACGGCACCCGCCCGCTGCCCCTGACGGTGCGCGTCGGCGCCACGCTTCCGCTGCTCACATCGTCCGTGGGCCAGGTCTTCCTCGCCCACCTGCCCGAGAGCCTCACCGACGAGGTGCTCGGCGGCGAACTCCGGGGCAAGGAGACGGAGTGGACGAGCGAGCGCCTCGCGGCCACCCGCGCACAGGTCCGCGCAGAGGGGCACGTCGTGACGCACGGCGGGGTGATCCCGGGCATCATCTCGGTCGCCGCGCCCGTCTTCGCGGCGAACGACCCGCTGCCGCTCGCCGTCTCCGTCGTCCTGCCCGAGAGCCTCGGCACCCCGGACCACCTCGCCGAGGTGACCCGCGAGCTGCACGAGGCGGTGGCGGCGGCGTCACACGAGCTGGGGTATCTGTCGTAGGGCTCGTAGGGCTCGTAGGGCTCGTAGGGCTCGTAAGGCCGTGGGGCCCGTGGGGCTCGTAGGGCTCGTAAGGCCGTGGGGCCCGTGGGGCTCGTAGGGCTCGTAAGGCCGTGGGGCCGTGGGGCTCGTAGGGTCCTACTCGACGGGGCGCGAGCCGGTCACCTCGTCGTAGTGGGCCTCGGCGGACGGGCCGAGGATCTCGTGGGCCTCCAGGAACATCTCGTGCGCCTCGTGCCCCACCCAGCCGGCGGGCAGCAGCTCGGTCGGCAGGTCCGGATCGCGGAAGGGGAACTTGCGGTAGTCGTAGGTCAGCCGCATGCGCTCGACCAGCGCCTCCTCGGGGCCGAGGTGCCCGGACCGGTACGACGGCATACGGCCGCGGTAGGTGCGCAGCAGCTCCCGGTAGTCCTCGTTGAGGGCCGCGAGATCCCAGCCGCGCGCCGCCATCTCACGGTCGACGGGCAGCCCGCCGGACTGGCAGCGCAGCGTGTCCAGACGGATGGCCGGCTCGTCCGCGAACTTCTCCCGGACCTGCTGGAGCCGGTCGTGCGGGGAGACGTAGGTGGACGGGGCCAGCGGGCCGAAGCCCAGCCAGGCCAGCTCCTTGCGGATGCGGTCGCGTACGCCGCGCTCACTCTCGGGGACCGAGTAGATGACCATGTACCAGTGGCGGTCCCAGTCGGACGGTGCCCGGTCGAAGATGCGTGAGCGGCCTTCGTCGAGGAGCTGGAGGCTGCGCTTGTTGAGTGCGTAGAGGGTCTCCCGGCCCTCGCGCCGGACGTCGAACCAGCCCTCCTTGCGCAGGCGCGCGAGGACCACCCGCACGGTGCTCTCACCGACGCCGAAACAGCCCATCAGCGTGCTGAGGGTGCGCAGCCGGGCGGCGCCGCCGCGGTAGCGGACGTAGTCGCCG
This sequence comes from Streptomyces sp. NPDC001868, assembly GCF_040297125.1. Classification (NCBI taxonomy): domain Bacteria; kingdom Bacillati; phylum Actinomycetota; class Actinomycetes; order Kitasatosporales; family Streptomycetaceae; genus Streptomyces; species Streptomyces sp. NPDC001868. The sequence continues at coordinate 43,745 of NZ_JBEOYO010000015.1, forward strand.
AACAGGTCGAAGACGATCGATCGAGGCTTCACGAAACCGACTATGTCACACGGACGGCCGTCGTGATGATGAGACATGAAGCCGAGGAAAGCCGAGAGAACCCTTGTTTTCGCCGGGGAAACCGCCCTCAGCGATGTGCGTCAAATTATTGACGTCCGTGTATCCATTGACACAGGACGCGTTCGGGCCTGACTCTGGGCCTGTACTCGACGTGGAGGCAGGAGTCATGGTTACTCGGATCGCTTGCGTGGGAGGCGGCCCCGGTGGGCTGTTCTTCGCGGCGCTCGTCAAGCAGGCCGATCCGTCGGTCGAGGTGACGGTCTTCGAGCGGAACCGCCCGGAGGACACCTTCGGCTTCGGCGTGGTGTTCTCGGACGCGACGCTGGCCGCCATCCACGCGGCGGATCCCGTCCTGCGCACCGCGCTCGCGGAACACGGCCGGCACTGGGACGACATCGAGGTACGGCTGAAGGGGCAGCGGATCCGGTGCGGCGGCAACGGCATGGCGGCCATCACCCGCAAGACCCTGCTGGAACTGCTGCACCGGAGGGCGGAAGAGGTCGGGGTCGACCTGAGGTTCAGCCATGAGGTGCCCGCCGATCCGGCGCGGCTCGCCGACTACGACCTGATCGTGGCCGCCGACGGGGCCAACTCCCGGTTCCGTGACCGGTTCGCCGACGTGCTCGTGCCGGAGGTGGAGGTAGCCACCGCCAAGTTCATCTGGTTCGGCACCGACTACCTCTTCGACGGTCTGACCTTCGTGCACGAGCACGGTCCGCACGGCACCTTCGCCGTGCACGGCTACCCGATCGGCGACAGCGTCAGCACCTTCATCGTCGAGACCGACGAGGAGTCCTGGCGGCGGGCGGGGCTCGACGAGTTCGATACCGCGCAACCGCCGGGCCCGAGCGACGAGAAGACCAAGCGGTACCTGGAGAAGCTCTTCGCCGAGCAGATCGACGGGCACGAACTGCTGGTCAACAACTCCCGCTGGGGCAACTTCCGCACCCGGCGCACCCGGCGCTGGCACAGCGGCAACGTCGTCCTGCTCGGCGACGCCGCGCACACCGCCCACTTCTCCGTCGGCTCCGGCACCAAGATGGCCATGGAGGACGCGGTCGCCCTCGCCGAGGGCCTCCTCGCCCACCGCGACGATCTGCCGAGAGCCCTGGAGGCGTACGAGGCGGCGCGGCAGCCCTCGGTGGCGAAGATCCAGGGCGCCGCCCGGCCGAGCCTGTCGTGGTGGGAGCACTTCGGGCGCTACCACGACGCCTTCGAACCGACGCGGTTCGCCTTCCACTTCATCTCCCGCAGCATCGGCAAGGAACGGATCGCCCGCCGCGACCCGGACTTCGTCGAGCAGGTCGTACAGGACTGGCGTGCGGCGCACGAGGGGCGCGATCCCCTGGACACACCGTTCAGGGAGTTCGGGGGACGGCGGCTGACCTCGGCCGACCTCGCGGCGCTGCGCGCCGAGGGCTGCCTGTGGCTCACCGCACCGGAGGACGAGACACAACTGCCGGAGATCTACGACGAGTTGGCCGCCGCCCTCGGCGGTGACACGCCCCCGGAGCTGGTCGCCGTACACGGCGGAACCCCGCTCACCCGGTCGCTGCTCGCCGAACAGGCCCGGCTGGCGCACGGCGTACCCGCACTGATCGTGGAGGACACGATGGACGACGACCGGGCCGAGACACTGCTGCTGTCCGGGCGCGCCGACCTGGTGGCGGGGGAGCGGGCATGAGCACGCACCTGACGCCGTTGTTCGCGCCCGAAGGCGTGGTCGTGATCGGCGCCTCACGGCAGAGCGGCAAGCTGGGCGCCGCCATGGCCCGTTCGCTGACCCCCTTCCCCGGCGCCCGAGCCCTGGTCAACTCCCGCCGCCCGGAACCCGGCGAGGGCGTGTACGCCTCGGTCGCCGAAGCCGCCGCGCACACCGCCGGACGGCTCGACCTGGCCGTGCTCTGCGTACCGGCGGCCGGCTGCGCCCAGGCGCTGGCCGAGGCCGCCGCCGCGGGCTGCCGTGCCGCGCTGGTCTGCGCGGGCGGTTTCGGCGAGGCGGGCCCTGAGGGCGAGCGGTACGCGCAGGCACTGCGCCGCGTCGCCCAGGAGACGGGGATCCGTCTGCTCGGCCCCAACACCTCCGGCTTCTTCGCCCCTCACCTGGGCCTGACGGCCAGCTTCGTGCCCGCCGCCGGACGGATCCCGGCCGGGGACATCGCGGTCGTCGCGGCCAGCGGCGGCGTCAACCACGCGCTCTCCTTCGATCTGGCCGCCGCCGGGAACGGGATCAGCCTCGGCGTCGGCATCGGGACGGGCCTCGACGTCACCGCCGCGGACGTCCTGGAGCACCTCGCGGGGGACGACCGTACGACAGCCGTCGCCCTGCACCTGGAGACGGTTCCGGACGGGCCACGGCTGGTCGAGGCCGTACGTCTGGTGGCCTCCGTCAAGCCGGTCGTGGCACTGGTCGTCGGCCGCAGCGACGTCGGTGACTTCGCCCGGTCGCACACCGGCGCGCTCGCCACCTCCTGGCGTACGACGCGCGCCGCGCTGCGACAGGCCGGGGCGGTGGTCGTCGACGACGAACGGGAGACGGTCGACGCGCTCACCGCTCTGTCCCGCGTCCAGCTGCGCCCAGACCCCGACCCGGGGCTCGCCGTCGTGACCGCCCAGGCCGGACCGGGACTTCTGCTCGCGGACCGGGCGGGCGGTGACGGCATCCGGATGCCGGAGCTGGCCGAGGACACGCGGCGCACCCTGAGCGGGCTGCTGCCCCCGCTCACCTACCAGCGCAACCCGGTCGACACCGGCCGGCCCGCCGAGACCTTCGCCCGGGTCCTCGGCGCCACGGCCGCCGATCCGGCGGTGGACCTGCTCGCCGTCTACGCCCTGACCGAGCCCGACAGCGTCGACCTCGCCTCGGCCGCGCAGGACGCCGGCCTCGGCGCCCGCTCCCCGGCCGTGGTCGTCGTCGGCGGCCTGCCCGAGGACGTCACCGAGCAGCGGGCGAGGCTGCACAAGGCGGGGATCCCGGCCCTGACCGGACCGGCGTCGGCCGCCAACGCGGTACGGGCACTGGTGACGCACGCCCGGCAGCGGGCCGTGCCCGCCGACCCGCCCGTGCCCACCGACCTGCCCGTGCGGACGACGCCCGCGTCCGTGCCGTCCGGCCCGCTGGACGAGGACGCCGCCAAGACGTTCCTCGCCTCCCTCGGGATCCGCACCCCCGGCCGCGTCGCCTGCGACACCCGCGCCGACGCCCATGACGCGCTGCGTCTACTGGGCGGGCCCGTCGCGGTCAAGGTGCTCGACGCCGCGATCCTCCACAAGACGGAGGCCGGCGGAGTCCACCTGGGCGTGCGCACCCCCGGCGAACTCGACACGGCGCTGGACGCCATCGGCCCCGGTCACCGCTACCTGGTCGAGGCGATGGCCCCGGCCGGTGTCGACCTCGTGCTCGGCGTACGACGGGACCCCGTGTTCGGGCCGGTCGTCCTCGCCGGACTGGGCGGCACGGCCGCCGAGGCCCTCGCGGACGTGGCGATCCGGCTCGCCCCGCTCTCCGCGGCCGAGGCCGCCCGGATGCCCGACGACCTGGCCGCGCGCGCCCTGCTCGACGGCTGGCGCGGCGGGCCGGTGCTCGACCGGACCGACTTCGGGCGCGTCGTCGCCGCGCTCGCCGCCGCCCTGGCCGCGAGCCCGGACACCGCCGAGATCGAGATCAACCCCCTGCGGCTCACCGCCGACGGGCTGATCGCCCTGGACGCCGTGATCGTGCCCACCACCGAGGAGACCGACCATGCCTAGGCCGAGCAGCGACGGCGCCGTGCCCTGGCCCGCGGAGTACGCGGCGCGCTACACCGCCAAGGGGTACTGGGAAGGTCACACCATCGGCGACCGGCTCCACGCCGCCGCCGACGCCGCCCCCGACGCGGTCGCGCTCGTCGACGGCGACCGACGCCTGACGTACCGTCAACTCGCCGAGCGGGCGGACGCCGTGGCCCTGCGCCTGGCCGCGCTCGGGCTCCGCCCGGACGACCGGCTCGTGGTGCAACTCCCCAACACCGCCGAGTTCGTGATCCTGACCTACGCCTGTCTGCGCCTCGGCGTCATCCCGGTGATGGCACTGCCCGGGCACCGCAGACACGAGATCGGCCATCTGGTCGAGCACAGCGAGGCCGTGGGCATCGCGGTGCCGGACCTCCTCAAGGACCACGACCACCAGGCGATGGCCTTCGAGGTCGCCGGCGCCTCTCCCACCCTCCGGCACGTCCTCGTACTCGGCGACAAAGTCGGCGACGACGCCGTGGATCTGCGGGAGTTGTGCGCCGCGCCCAGCACCCCCGCACCCGGCACGCCCGCACCCGGCACCCCCGCACCCGGCACCTCCGAGGACCGGGCCGCCGTGGACGCGTACCGGCCCGACAGCCGCTCCGTCGCCGTCTTCCTGCTCTCCGGTGGCACCACCGGACTGCCCAAGCTCATCGCCCGCACCCACGACGACTACGTCTACAACGCCCGCCGCAGCGCCGATGTTTGCGAATTCGGCCCGGACACGGTCTACTTCGCCGCTCTTCCGCTCGGCCACAACTTCCCGCTCGCCTGCCCGGGCCTGCTGGGCGTGCTGCTGAACGGCGGCCGGGTGGTGCTGGGTTCGCCCAACCCGGAGAAGGCGTTCCCGATCGTCGAGCGCGAGGGCGTCACGGCTTCCGCCCTGGTCCCGGCCGTCGCCCAGCGCTGGCTCGACCACCACCGGGAGAACCCCGGAACCGACCTGAGCTCGCTGCGTCTGCTCCAGGTCGGCGGCTCCCGGCTCGCCGACCACGTCGCCCGCCGGGTACGCCCCGAACTCGGCTGCACACTCCAGCAGGTGTTCGGCATGGCCGAGGGCCTGCTCAACTACACGCGCCCGGACGACCCCGAGGACGTCATCTGTACGACGCAGGGGCGCCCCATGTGCGAGGACGACGAACTCCTCGTCGTCGACGAGTCGGGCAACCCCGTCCCTGCGGGGACCCCGGGTGTGCTGCTCACCCGCGGCCCGTACACCCCGCGCGGCTACTACCGCGCCGAGGAGCAGAACGCCCGTGCCTTCACCGAGGACGGCTGGTACCGCACCGGCGACATCGTGCGGCTGCTGCCCGACGGCAACCTCGTCGTCGAGGGCCGCGACAAGGACATGATCATCCGGGGCGGGGAGAACATCTCCGCCGAGGAGATCGAGAACTTCGCCTACCAGACCCCCGGCGTCGCCCGCGCCGCCGCCGTCGCGATGCCCGACGACCGGCTCGGCGAGCGCGTCTGCCTCTACGTCGTACCGGAGCCGGGCCACACGGTGACCCTCGCCGACATCCACCACGTCATGGAGAGCACGGGCACCGCCCGCTTCAAGTTCCCGGACCGGCTGGTGACGGTCCCCGAACTCGCCGCCACCAAGGTCGGAAAGATCGACAAGAAAGCGCTGCGCGCCGACATCACGCGCCGGCTCGACGCCGAAGGAACCCCCGATGACCAGTGACGCCGATCGAACGGTGCCCGTCATAGCCCCGGAGGAGACGGACCCCGAACTCCGCAAGCTGTACGACGGATTCGCGGCGGCCGGCCTCATCCCCCTGTGGACCGAGATCGGTGACCTCATGCCGCTCACCCCACAGCCCGAGGCCGTCCCGCACGTCTGGCCCTGGGACACCCTCCTCCCGCTCGCCCGCAGCTCCGGCGACCTCGTACCGGTCGGGCGCGGCGGCGAGCGCCGCGCCATGGCCCTCGCCAACCCCGGCCTGCCCGGACGGCCGTACGCGACTCCCAACCTGTGGGCGGCGGTCCAGTACCTCGGCCCGCGCGAGGTCGCCCCCGCGCACCGCCACGCCCAGGGCGCCTTCCGGTTCATCCTGGAGGGCGAGGGCGTGTGGACGGTCGTCAACGGCGACGCCGTCGAGATGCGGCCCGGCGACCTGCTCCTCACCCCCTCGATGCACTGGCACGGCCACCACCACGTCGGCGACGCGCCGATGGTCTGGCTGGACGGCCTCGACATCCCGCTCGTGCACCGCCTGGACGCCGGGTTCTTCGAGTTCGGCGAGGACGGCGTGTCGGACCGCTCGACCCCCACCCGGTCACGCAACGAACGCCTGTGGGGTCACCCCGGGCTGCGCCCGATCGGGGCACCGGACAGCGTCGACTCCCCGCTGATGGCCTACCGCTGGGCCGACACCGACGACGCCCTCACGGCCCAGCTGGAGCTGGAGGACGAGGGACACCCCGGCGTCCTGGAACCCGGCCACGCAGGAGTCCGCTTCACCAACCCCGCCACCGGCCGCGACGCCCTCGCCAGCCTGCGCACGGAGATGCACCGCCTGCGCCCGCGCACGGCCACCGCCACCCGCCGCACGGTGGGCTCGTCGGTCTGGCAGGTGTTCCGCGGCAGCGGCACCGTCACCCTCGACGACCGGGTGATCGAGGTGAGCGAGGGAGACCTGATCGCCGTCCCCTCCTGGTGCGCCCTGACCATCGCCGCGCACACCCGGCTCGACCTGTTCACCTTCAACGACGCGCCGCTCTACGAGGCGCTGAACCTCGCCCGCACCGAAACGACCGGGAGCACGTCCGCATGAAGCTCGCCACCATCCGCACCGCCACCGGCACGGCGGCCGTCCGTCTCGACGGCGCCCGGGCCGTGGAAACCGGAGCCCCCGACGTCGCCGCCCTGCTGCGCCGCCCCGACTGGCGTACGGACGCTGCCGCGGCCGACGGCCCCTCGCACGAGGTGGCCGCCCTCGACCTCGCCCCGGTCGTCACCACCCCGTCCAAGATCTTCTGCGTGGGTCACAACTACCGAGGCCACATCGCGGAGATGGGCCGCGAGATGCCGTCGTACCCCGCCCTCTTCGGCAAGTTCGCCAACGTCCTGCTCGGGGCCCGCGACGACATCGTCCACCCCGGCGAGACGGAGGAGCTGGACTGGGAGGCCGAACTCGGCTTCGTCATCGGCTCCCGGCTGCGCCGCCGGGCCGGCAAGGAGGAGGCGGCGGCCGCGATCGCCGGCTACACCGTCGTCAACGACATCTCCATGCGGGACTGGCAGTGGCGCACCCCGCAGTGGCTGCAGGGCAAGGCATGGGAGGCCAGCACCCCGGCCGGCCCCTGGCTGGTGACCGGCGACGAGATCGACGACGCGGCCGACCTGGAGATCCGTCTCGACGTGGACGGCGAGGTCATGCAGCGCTCGCGCACGTCCGACCTGCTCTTCACCCCGGCGGACATCGCCGCCTACCTCAGCACGTTCACGACGCTGGAGCCGGGCGACCTCGTCCTCACCGGCACCCCGGGCGGGGTCGGCGCGGCCCGCGACCCGAAGGTGTTCCTGAAGCCCGGGCAGGTCGTCCGGACGGTCGTCGAGGGCGTCGGGGAGTGCGTGAACATGGTCGTCGAGGACAAGCCGTGACGGAGCCGGAACGCGTCCTCGACTGGGTCGCGGACGGCCGGTGCCGACTCGAGGAAGCCGTCGACGCGCTGCCCGCCGAGGCGGTGACCGAACCGTCCGCCCTCCCCGGCTGGACCCGAGGCCACCTCCTCACCCACCTCGCCCGCAACGCCGACGCCCTGGTCAACCTGCTGACCTGGGCCCGGACGGGCATCCCGACCCCCATGTACACCTCCCCGGACCAGCGCGCGACGGACATCGACGCGGGCGCCGGACGTCCGCTCGCCGAACAGCGGTCGGACCTACGGGAATCCGCCGCCCGGTTCGCCAGGGCGGCCGAGGCGCTGACGGACGACGCCTGGTCGGCCACCGTCACCAGTGGCCAGGGCCGTGAGATCCCGGCGTCCGAAGTGCCGTGGCTCCGCGCCCGCGAGGTGTGGCTCCACCTGGTCGACCTGCGGGTGGGGGTGGGCATGGACGCGCTGCCGCCGCACCTCGCCTGGGCCCTCGTACGGGACGTCGCCGGATGGATGTCGGCCCGCGTAGGGCCGGAAGTCGGGGCCGAGTTGACGGCCGACGGCCACGGCACCGTCCTCCTCGGAACGCCCTCCCCGAGCGGCACCACGGTCTCCGGCCCGCCGCACGCCCTCGCCGCCTGGCTCACCGGCCGGGGCGGCACCGAAGAACTGCGCGGCGAGCCGCCGAAGCTGCCGCGCTGGATATGACCGAGTGATTGTCAGTGATCAGCAGATTGTCAACGATCAAAGGAGATCGGCATGAGCGAGACCTTCGTCCTGGTGACGGGAGCCTGCCACGGAGGATGGGCCTGGCGCCCCGTCGCCAATGAACTGCGGGCCGCCGGGCACGAGGTGCACACCCCGACCCTGGCCGGACTGGGCGAGGGCGACGACCCGCGCGACGTCACCCTGACCGACTGTGTCGACAGCCTCGTCGAGTACGTCGAACGCGCCAGCCTGACCGACCTGACCCTGGTCGGCCACAGCTGGGGCGGCTACGTGCTGGTGGGCGCGGCGCCCCGACTGGCCTCCCGGCTGCGCCGGCTGGTCTTCTGGAGCGCGTTCGTACCCAACGACGGCGAGTCGCTGATCGACGCCTGCCCGCCGCACTACGGCGAGATGTTCCACGCCGTCGCGGCCGCCTCCGGTAACAACGGGGTGACCTTCCCGTTCGAGGTGTTCCGGCAGGCGTTCATGCAGGACGCCGACGACGAGACACAGCGGATCGTCCACTCCCTCCTCGTGCCCCAGCCGCTCGGCACGTTCACGGAGAAGCCGGACACGAGCGCCTTCTACGCGCTCGACATCCCGACCGCGTACGTCCTGTCCGAGGACGACCTCTCCCTCCCCGGCGAGTGGCACTGGGCCGAGCGCTTCCCCCAGCGTCTGAAGAACCCTCTGATGATCGAGACCCCGGGCAGCCACGAGGCCCTCTTCACCCGCCCCGCCGAACTGGCAGACGCGTTCGTCCGCGCCTGCGCGGTATGACGGTGTCAGGGCGTCGCACGGGGGTGGCGCCGGACAGGAAACCTAGAGCCAGTCCCGCCGCTTGAAGATCACGTACAGGCTGGCACAGACGACCCCCATCAAACCGATGGCGAAGGGGTATCCGAAGCTCCAGCCCAGCTCGGGCATGTGCGCGAAGTTCATGCCGTAGATCGTGCCGACGAGTGTCGGGGCGAACAGAATCGCCGCCCACGACGAGATCTTCTTGATCTCCTCGTTCTGTTCGAAGCCCGCCTCCGCCAGGGCGCGCATCTCCGCGTTCTGTTGTTGGGTGACGAGGGTGGCGTTGACGGTGAGGATGTCCGTGAGGGCCTGGCGGAAGCCGTCGACGCGTTCGCTGGTGTGGGTGACGTGGTCGGCGACGTCGCGGAGGTAGCGCTGGAGTTCCTCGTCCGTCTCGTACTTGGCGAAGCCGGCCATCAGGCTGTGCAGCATGCCGACGAGGGGGCGGGTGGCGCGCTGGAACTCGACCATCTCGCGGGAGAGTTCGTAGATGCGGCGGGAGACCTCCGGGTCGCCGCGGAAGACCTCCGTCTCGATCTCGTCGACGTCGTTCTGGACGCCCGCGACGACGGGCACATAGCCGTCGACCACCGCGTCGAGGATGGCGTAGAGGACCGCCTCGGGGCCGAGCTTCAGCAGCTCCGGGGTCTCCTCCATCCGGCGGCGGACGGCGGACAGGTCGGGGGCCGCGCCGTGCCGGACCGTGATGACGAAGTCCGGCCCCACGAAGACGTGCAGCTCGCCGAAGTCGACCTCCTCGGGCGCGTCGAGGTAGCGGGCGGCGCGCAGGACGACGAAGAGGGTGTCGCCGTAGCGTTCCAGCTTGGGGCGCTGGTGGGCCTCCAGCGCGTCCTCGACGGCGAGCGGGTGGAGGTCGAACTCGGCGGCCAGGGAGAGGAGTTCGCCCTCGGTCGGGCGGGCCAGCCCGATCCACGCCATGCCGGCCGGCTCCTCCCGCAGCTCGCGGAAGGTGTCCGCGAGCGTGGCGGGGGTGGAGACGCGTACGCCGTCCTGGTACAGGGCCGCCTCCACCACACTGGTCGCCCGCTCGGCGTCGGCCACCGCCGCCGCTTCCCGGCTCGGTGCCGCGGGCTCGGCGGGTGGGACCGGCGGAGGGGGCAGGGCGCGGCGCCAGCCGGACTTCCGGCCGCCCTTCGGGTCCGGTCGGGCGTTCTGCGGGTCCGGTCCGGTGTTCTTCGAGTCCGGGCGGGCGCGTCGATCGGCCATCGCGGGTGCCTCCCGAGGTGCGCGTACATGTACGACTGTGTGATCACCGATCAGGGTATACGGGGCAAACCCCACGCGAGCCGATGACCGAGAACAGGACCGTCGCGGACAGAACCTGTCCGCAACCCCCGCTAGCGTGCCCAGTATGACGAACAAGGCGCCCCGGACCGCCGCCGCCCCCCGGCTCGGCACCCACGCACTCAACCGCGCGACCCTGGCCCGCCAGCTGCTGCTGCGCCGGGCGTCCATGTCCGCCCACGACGCCGTCACACACCTCGTGGGCCTCCAGGCGCAGAACGTACGGCCGCCGTACTACGCGCTCGCCGCCCGGCTGGACGGCTTCGCGCCCGAGCAGCTGTCGGCGTTGATGGCGGACCGGGACGTCGTACGCATCGTCACCATGCGGTCCACGATCCACACGCACACCGCCGAGGACTGCCTCACGCTGCGCCCGCTGGTGCAGCCGGCCCGGGAACGGGAGCTGAACCTGTTCCGCAAGGGGCTCGCCGGGGTCGATCTCGACCGGCTGGAGGGCATCGCGCGGGAACTCGTCGAGGACGAGCCGCGCACCCTGAAGCAGTTGCGCGAGACCCTGTCCGTGGAGTGGCCCGACGCCGACCCGTTCGCCCTGGGGCTCGCCGCGCGCTGCCGGCTGCCGCTCGTCCAGGTCACCCCGCGCGGGCTGTGGGGGAAGAGCGGACAGGTCGCCCTCACCACAGCCGAGCACTGGCTGGGCCGGCCCGCGGAGGAGGCCCCGGCGCCCGAGACCGTCGTCCGGCGCTATCTCGCCGCCTTCGGGCCCTCCTCCGTCAAGGACATGCAGGCCTGGGCCGGACTGACCCGGCTGCGCGAGGCGTTCGAGCGGCTGCGCCCGGAACTGCTCACGTTCACGGACGACAAGGGCACCGAACTCTTCGACCTACCGGACGCGCCCCGCCCGGACCCGGAGACCCCGGCCCCGCCCCGGCTGCTCCCCGAGTTCGACAACCTGCTCCTCTCCCACGCCGACCGCTCCCGCGTGGTCCCGCCGGACCTCAAGGGCCGCTCCTGGCAGGGGAACCAGGCCCACCGCACCTTCCTCGTCGACGGTTTCCTCGCCGGCCTGTGGAAGCTCGACGCCGACGTCCTCACCCTCGAACCCTTCGGCGACCTCACCCGGCGGCAGCGGACCGACCTCGTCGCGGAGGCCGAGCGCACCCTCACCACCCTGCACGGCGCCAGCGCGTACGACATCCGCTTCGGCACCGTGGCCGCCTGAGCCCGTCACACATGGAGAGGGGACGCCGCGAACCGCTCGTGGCAGGTTCGCGGCGCCCCCTGGCAGTTCCCCCGAGGCAGTACCCCGGGAGTCTGTCGGCTCGCGCCCGGCCTCGGTTACGAGGCGATCTGGGCGGCCACCGTGTTGGAGAAGGTGGTCAGCCGGGTGTAGATACCGGGGTACTGCGCGTCGGCGCAGCCGTAACCCCAGGAAACTATGCCTGCCAGGACGCCCCCGATCATCAGGGGACCGCCGCTGTCGCCCTGGCAGGTGTCGACGCCGCCGGAGGAGTATCCGGCGCAGACCATGGAGCTCGCGACGAACTCGGAGCCGTAGGAGCTGGAGCTGCCGCAGACCGAGTCGGCCACGATCGGCACGGTCGCGGTGCGCAGCTGGTTGGAGGAGGAGCCGCCCGAGGACGTGGTGCCCCAGCCGACGATACGGGCGGTGGTGCCGGCCGCGTAGACGCCCGTCTGCGAGGCGCTGACGTACGACGCCGTGGTGTACGGCTGCGCGACCGCGAGCGTCAGCACCGCCACGTCGCTGGTCATCGTGGAGCTGTTGTAGCTCGGGTGGATCCAGATCTTGCTGAGCGTGCTGACGGTGCCGTTCGTGCCGTTCCGGTAGGTACGGCCACCGACGACACGGGTGTTGGAGGTCGTTCTGCCGACCATGCAGTGAGCGGCGGTGATCACCTTGGTGGGCGAGACGAGGGTGCCACCACAGAACTGGCTCTGCGAGGCGTTCGTGATCTGCATGACGTACGGGTACGCGCTCGCGGTGGTGGTCGTACCACCCACGATGGGCTGGGGAGCGGCGACGGCGCCGGGGGCGGTGAGCAGCGCGGCAGCGGCGGCGGCAGCGGTGGCCGCGGCGGCGACCATCGACTTCTTGACGCGGTTGAACCCGAACATGGGTGCTCCTATGGGGGGAGTTGCCGGTGGGGGACGCGCGGGTGGGGGGTTGGTGCACAGAGCCTGCGGTGCCGCCCCCGCTCGGGGGAGCCGAGCGGGGGCGGCGGGCCGGTCTGTGTGCCCTGGCGTGCGGCACGTCACAAAAAATAGGAGCCGGAGTGATCTCCTCCCAAGGGGGGATCCCCCTAAGGGAGTTGGGAAGGGAAAACCCTCGATGACCCGGGCCGGGGTTTGAGCCTAGGCTGGAGCCGCAAGGTCGCTGCGCGCACCACTCCCGGGGAGGGGGCGGAGGGGCTCGTCAGCCGGTCCCGGGGAGGTCAGTTCGTACGGTGTCCCGCCGCCAGTCGCACGATGTCCACACGCGACCGGATGCCCAGCTTCCGGTAGACCCGCGTGAGTGTCGCCTCGACCGTCTTCACGCTGATGTACAGCCGGCCGGCGATCTCCCGGTTGGTCGCACCCTCCATGACCAGCTCCGCGACCTGGCGTTCCGTCGCCGCGAGCACGGCGAGGGCGTCCAGCGCCGAAGGGGCGATCGCGGGCTGCTGCGGGGGCGCCGGGACGACCGAGGCCTCCTCCACCTGCCGCAGCCATGGCAGGGCACGGCAGCGGCGGAACAGCCGGGACGCCTCGTCGTACGAGCCCGGCCCGGAGGCGGGCGTCGCCCCCGGCCGGGCGAGGCCGAGGGCCCCCGGGAGGGCGCGCAGCCCGGCCAGGGCGTACGCGGCCCGCGCCTCCTCCAGGCCGTAGCCCAGTTTGGCCAGCCGGTCCTGAGCCGATGTCAACTGCCGTACGGCGGCGTCGTGTTCACCCCGGGCCGCGCGCACCAGCGCCTCGGCCCGGTCGAGCACGGCGAGCACGCTCTCCCGCCCGAGCCGCAGCGCCTGCCGCCGGGTGACGTCGATGACGTCCTGTGCCTCGGCCAACTCGCCCACCCGCACCAGGGCTTCGGCGAGATCGCCGTGCCACCGGCCGCGCGCGGGGTCGTTGACCCCGAGCCCGTCCTCCAACTCCCGTACGCGACGCAGGGATTGAACGGTCCCCGGCGCGTCCCCCGCCACCAGCCGGGCGTGCCCGAGGGCGCCCAGGGCCCGGGAGAGATACATCAGGTCGCCGTCCTGCTCCGCGTGCTCGGCGGCCTCGCGGGCGAGCGCCTGGGCCCGCTCCACATCGCCGCCGGCGGCCTCCGCGAGCGAGGTGAGCATGGCGGACGCGCCCTCGCCGATGCCCGAGTCACGGGCGAGGACATAGCCCTCGCGGGCGAGGTCGAGCGCCCGGCCGCAGTGCCCGGAACGCAGCTCGGTCTCGGCGAGGAAGCGCACATAGTGCACCTCGCTCTCGACCATGCCGCGCCGCCGCACCTCCCGCAGCAACGAGGTGATCGTGGCGCGGGCCTCGCCGAGCTGGTCGCTCATCATCAGCCAGCGGAAGCGGGTAGCGCCCGCGCCGTTGTGGTGGCAGGCCAACTGCGGGTCCTGGGGCTCCTTCAGCGCGCGTTTGATCGTCATCGGGGCGTCCGGATGGCCCATCAGGATCTCGGCCTGCGCCTGGAAGGCGAGTGCGAGGAGTTCGGTGCGCCGGTCCTCGGCGCGTCCGGCCAGTTCCGCCGCGCGCGCGGCCTCCTCCCGGCTCTGCGCGAAGTCGCCCTCCAGGACCAGCGCCCGCCAGGCCAGCTGGTAGCGGACCAGGCCGAGCAGCCGCGGATCGTCGCCCGCGTCGGCGAGGACCTGCGGGTACACGGCGTCGACCTCGGCGAGCGACTGCCCGGCCGCGTCGATCACCACCATCCAGGCCCGGACCCGCTCGGCCGGTTCGGTGGCCCGGCTCAGCACCTCACGGGCGATGTCCCGGCCGAGGTCGTTCTCCCCGGCGGTCAGCGCGTCCTCGGCGGCCTGCAGCCGCCGCTCGTCCGGGCCCGGCGTCGCGTCCGCCGGGGTGTGCCGGGCCGACAGCAGCCCCAGCTCGGCGGCGACCGAGGGCGCGCCCCGGTCCCGGGCCACGGCCGCGGCCTCGCCCAGCCGCCCGGCGACCAGCGGATCGGTGCCATGGGTGGACAGCGCCAGATGCCGGGCCCGCTCGATCGGGTCGACGGCGGCGGTGGACAGCGCGGCATGGGCGGCCCGCCGCTCCTGGGCGGTGGCCTCCGCGTACAGCGCGGCCGACACCAGCGGGTGCGCGAACCGTACGCCGGGCCCCTCCCGCTCCGGCGCGAGCAGCCCCAGCTCGACGGCCTGCGCGGTCTCCGCCTCGGCGTTCTCCCGTCCGGCGGCACGCAGCAGCGCCACCGTGGGACGGGCACCGGCGCTCGCGACCAGCAGGGTGCGGCGGGCCTCGGCCGAGAGCATGTCCAGCCGGTTCAGGACCAGGGTCCGCAGCGAGGTCGGCACCGGCAGCGGCTCACCGGGACGCGGCGGGGTCGGGCTGTCGGCGAGGGCGCGGCCCAGCTCCAGCGCGAACAGCGGGTTGCCGCCGCTGGTGCGGTGGATGTCCCGCACGGTCGAGCGGGGCAGACCGGTGTAGCCGCGGTTCTCCAGCAGGTCGGCGACATGAGTCCGGGACAGCGGAGTCATCCGCAGGGCGAGGGTGTCGGGCGGGGACGCGCGTAGATACCTGTCCTGTTCGTGACCCTGCGGGTCCGTCGAGGTACGTACGGCGCACAGCATGCGCACCGGCATCTCGCCGAGCCGCCGCGCGGCGAACCCGAGCAGCTCGACACTGGCCGGATCCAGCCACTGGAGGTCGTCCGCGACGATCAGCACCGGGCCCTTGGCGGCCAGGGCGCGCAGGGTCGACAGCACGGCCAGCCGCAGGGCGAGCCCGTCGCGCTGGAGGGTCGACTCGCCACGGCCGGTGAGCGCGGACTCCAGGGCGGTGCGCTGCGGGGCGGGCAACTGGTCGGACACCTCGTCCAGCACCAGACCGAGCAGATCGGTCAGCGCGAGGAACGGCAGATGCGACTCCGACTCGGTCGCCGAGCAGCGCAGTACCGTCCGTGCCGATTCGTCGTATTCCGCGGCCAGGGCGCGCAGGACCGTCGATTTTCCGATACCGGCGGAGCCGTGCACCAGCACACTGCCGCCCCGCGCAAGCTGCTCACGCGCCCCCGCGAACAGCTCCTCCCGGCCTATGACCAGGTCGGGGCGGGGTCTCCCAGGCTCCTTGAACTCCCGTCGCACGGGCCACCGCTCCCCTCAAGTGTCGTGTCCGAGCCAATATTAGGCGTCCAGTCTTTGAATTTCGGAACGTAGCCCGGGTGTGGGAAATAACAGGAAGGGTACGGCATAGGGAATTTCACATGCGCGTTACATGAAAGCTCCCGGCACACGGCAGCCGCGCCCTGTAAAGGGGCGCGGGGAACTGCGCGACCAGCCCCCACCGGGCCGGCACTCCGACAGCGACCCGCCGAGCGTTACGGCAACACCCCGGCTCGGCGAGCAGCCATCACCGCTTCCCACCGCGTACGCGCCCCGAGCTTCCGCATGGCCGACCGCAGATACGCCTTCACCGTCTCGGGGCGCAGCCCCAGCCGATCCGCGGCCACCGCGTTGGTCGCACCCGTCGCGATACAGGCCAGCACATCCGTCTCACGCGGCGTGAGAGAGACCCGGGGGACACCCTCCGTCCCGGTGTTCTCCCCACCGGCCACCCCGGCCAGCCGCCCGCACACCCGTAGCAATTCCGCCCGCAGCTCCGGATCACCGATGCGCGGCGCGAGCGCGCGCAGCGCGCCGTGTGCCTCCCGCACCTCCTCCCACGCCCCGGCCGTACCCCGCTCGGGCACCCGGGACGCGGCCAGCAGACTCCGCGCCTCGTCCCGCACCACCAGCGCCTGCTCCATGTCCCGCGCCGCGTCCAGCGCGGCCCCGACCGTGCGGTCGCCCAGCGGCTGGGCCGCGCGCAGGGCGCCGTACAGCACCCCGCGCACCTGACGGCGTACGACGACGGGGACCGCGAGGACGGAGCGGATGCCCTCGGCGGCGACCGCGGCGTCGTACTCGTGGCTGATCTGGCGCGAGACGGAGTAGTCGGTCACCCAGCACGGGCGGGCCAGGGCGACGGTCTTGCCGCCGAGGCCGTTCCCGGAGCGCACGGCGAGGCCCTGCAGCGCGGTGGTCCGGTGGCCCTGGAGTTCGCTGATGCGCAGTTGCCCCGGCCCGGGTTCGACCAGCCCCGCGAAGGCGAGCGGCAGCCCGGTGGCCTGCCGCAGCCGGTGCAGCGCGCCGCGCATGTCCGCCCGGCCGGACCACGCCGTCCCGACAGAATCCGAGGGATCCCCTGCCATGAACTCGCCCCTTCCTCGCGGCGCACCCCCGTTCGGGGGTAGTGAGACGTGCATCACGCATTACACGATGTCACGCAACGGTCCGGCAATGAGGAGGACAGATGTCGGCGAGGACGAGCGCCACGGACGAGTTCCGGGCGGCCCGGGACTTCCTGCTGGCCCATCGTGAGGACTACGCCACGGCCTACGAGGGCTTCACCTGGCCGCGCCCGGAGTACTTCAACTGGGCGCTCGACTGGTTCGACGTGATCGCACGTGGGAACGACCGCACCGCGCTGCACATCGTCGAGGAGGACGGCACCGAGACCCTCGTCTCCTTCGCCGAGATGTCCGCGCGTTCGTCCCAGGTCGCCAACCGGCTGCGGGACCGGGGTGTACGCGCCGACGACCGCGTCCTCGTCATGCTCGGCAACCAGGCGGAGCTGTGGGAGACCGCCCTCGCCGCGATGAAGCTGCGCGCCGTCGTCATCCCCGCGACCCCGCTGCTCGGCCCCGCCGACCTGCGCGACCGGGTGGAACGCGGCCGGGTCAGGCATGTGATCGTACGGGCCGAGGACGCCCCCAAGTTCGCGGACGTGCCCGGCCGTTACACCCGTACGACGGTCGGCGGCACCGTGGACGGCTGGCGTCCGTACGAGGAGGCCTACGCCGCCGCGGCCCGCTTCGAACCGAACGGCCCGACCAACGCCACCGACCCGCTGATGCTGTACTTCACCTCGGGCACGACCGCCCGGCCGAAACTGGTCGAGCACACCCATGTGTCGTATCCCATCGGCCACTTGGCGACCATGTACTGGATCGGCCTGAAACCCGGCGACGTCCATCTCAACATCTCCTCGCCCGGCTGGGCCAAGCACGCCTGGTCCAATCTCTTCGCCCCGTGGAACGCGGAGGCGACCGTGTTCATCCACAACTACACCCGCTTCGACGCGAGCCGGCTGCTGGCGGAGATGGAGCGCGCGGGCGTCACCACCTTCTGCGCCCCGCCCACCGTGTGGCGCATGCTCATCCAGGCCGACCTCACACAGCTGCGCACCCCGCCCCGTGAGGTCGTCGCCGCCGGGGAACCCCTCAACCCCGAGGTCATCGAGCAGGTGCGGCGTGCCTGGGGCGTCGACATCCGGGACGGCTTCGGCCAGACCGAGACCGCCGTCCAGGTCTCCAACAGCCCCGGCCAGCGACTGAAGACGGGCTCGATGGGCCGGCCGGGACCCGGCTTCAAGGTCGTCCTCCTCGACCCCGTCTCGGGCGCCCCCGACGCCGACGAGGGAGAGATCGCCCTCGACCTCTCCAACCGCCCGGTCGGCCTGATGACCGGCTACCACGGCGACCCGGACCGTACGGCCGAGTCCATGGCCGGCGGTTACTACCGCACCGGCGACATCGGCTCACGGGACGCGGACGGCTACATCACCTATGTGGGCCGCGCCGACGACGTCTTCAAGGCCAGCGACTACAAGATCAGCCCGTTCGAGCTGGAGAGCGCCCTGCTGGAGCACGAGGCGGTCGCCGAGGCGGCGGTCGTGCCCGCGCCGGACGAGGTACGGCTCGCCGTGCCGAAGGCGTACATCGTGCCGGCGGCCGGCTGGGAGCCGGGCCCGGACACCGCGAAGGTGCTCTTCGAGCACTCCCGGACCGTCCTCGCGCCCTACAAGCGGGTGCGCCGCCTGGAGTTCGGCGACCTGCCGAAGACCGTGTCGGGCAAGATCCGTCGCATCGAGCTGCGCGAGGCCACGGCCAAGGGCTCGGACGCGGAGTACCGCGAGGAGGACTTCCGGTGAGCGAGCTGTCCTACACCCATGGCATCGGCGGGACACCGCTGCTCGGTGACACCATCGGCGCCAACCTCGACCGGGCGGTCGCGGCCTGGCCCGACCGCGAGGCCCTCGTCGACGTGCCGTCCGGGCGGCGCTGGACGTACGCCCAATTCGCCGCCGACGTCGACCGGTTGGCGTACGCACTGCTCGCGAGCGGCGTCGTCAAGGGCGACCGGGTCGGGATCTGGGCGATCAACTGCCCCGAGTGGATGCTCGTCCAGTACGCCACCGCGCGGATCGGCGCGATCATGGTGAACATCAACCCGGCCTACCGCACCCACGAGGTCGAGTACGTCCTCAACCAGGCCGGCATCTCCCTGCTCTTCGCCTCGCTCAGCCATAAGACCAGCGACTACCGGGCGATGGTCGAGCAAGTACGCGCCCGCTGTCCGCAGTTGCGGGAGGCCGTCTACATCGGCGACCCGAGCTGGGAGGCGCTGATCGCGCGCGGGACGCCGGTGCCGTACGCGGAGCTGTCCTGCGACGACCCGATCAACATCCAGTACACCTCGGGCACCACGGGCTTCCCCAAGGGCGCGACCCTCTCGCACCACAACATCCTCAACAACGGTTACTTCGTGGGGGAGACGCTCTCCTACACCGAACAGGACCGGATCTGTGTGCCCGTGCCCTTCTACCACTGCTTCGGCATGGTGATGGGCAACCTCGCGGCGACCTCGCACGGCGCCTGCGTCGTCATCCCGGCACCGTCCTTCGACCCGAAGGCCACCCTGGAGGCCGTCCAACGGGAGCGCTGCACCTCGCTGTACGGCGTACCGACCATGTTCATCGCGGAGTTGAACCTGCCGGACTTCGACGCGTACGACCTGTCCTCCCTGCGCACCGGCATCATGGCGGGCTCGCCCTGCCCGGTGGAGGTGATGAAGCGGGTGGTCGCCGAGATGCACATGACCGAGGTCTCCATCTGCTACGGCATGACGGAGACCTCGCCCGTCTCCACCCAGACCCGGCGCGACGACGACCTGGAACACCGCACCGGCACCGTCGGCCGCGTCCTCCCGCACATCGAGGTGAAGGTCGTCGACCCGGCGACCGGGGTGACGCGACCACGCGGCACGGCGGGGGAGTTGTGCACCCGCGGCTACAGCGTGATGCTCGGCTACTGGGAGGAGCCCGAGAAGACCGCCGAGGCCGTCGACGCCGGGCGGTGGATGCACACCGGGGACCTGGCGGTGATGCGCGAGGACGGGTACGTCGAGATCGTCGGCCGTATCAAGGACATGATCATCCGAGGTGGCGAGAACATCTACCCGCGCGAGATCGAGGAGTTCCTGTACGGCCACCCGAAGATCGCCGACGTCCAGGTGGTCGGTGTGCCCCATGAGCGGTACGGCGAGGAGGTCCTCGCCTGCGTCATCCCGCACGAGGGCACCGAACCGCTCACCCTGGAGGAGCTACGGGCCTTCTGCGACGGGCGGTTGGCCCACTACAAGATCCCGAGCGCGCTGCGCCTGCTGGACTCCTTCCCGATGACGGTGTCGGGGAAGGTGCGGAAGATCGAGCTGCGGGAGCGGTACGCCACCGGATAGCCGCTCCCGGAGAGTGAGGCCTCAGGCTCGCGGGTGCCTCGGGCTCGCGGGTGAGGCCTCAGGCTCTCGCTCCGGTGGTGACCAGGGCCGTCGCCGCGCCGTTCACCGGCTGCGGGGTGCCCGTGAGGTCCAGGACGAACAGGGAGACGCCCAGGCCCTCGGCGCGGTCGCGGGCGTCGTTCGCGTACCCGGCGAGGGAGAAGTACACACAGTCGGTGGACTCCGTCATGGCGGTCAGCCACAGACACTCGACGTCCCGCAGCGAGGCCGGGCGGACCGACGGGTCCACCTGGGCCAGGACGCCCCGCGCGGCCAGGCCGATCCCGGACGGCTGGCGCTGGTCGGCGCGGCGGATGTCCCGGTAGCCCAGCCAGCGCAGATAGAGCGCGACGGCGGTGACCGCGTCGCGGGCCGTGCGGATGGTGACGGGCCGGAAGCTCGCCCGGGGGCCGGCGGGCGCGCCGGACGGGTGCGGGGCGCCGCCGGGGCCCAGCGGCCGCAGGGCGCCGGCCACGGGGACGCGCAGCACGGTCCCGCAGGAGCAGCCCAGCTCCGGGTGGGGCCACTGGTCGGCCCGTCCGCAGCTTCCGCAGCGGACGGTGACCCAGTCCTCGTCCCAGGTGTGATGGGTGACGGAGACGGGGGCGGCGCGGCGGTTCAGGGGCGGGGCGACCGGGGTGCCGCACGCACAGGGGTAGGCGGGGGCCGCGTACTGATGCTCCCGCCCGCAGTCCGGGCACCGCACCGCCATGCTCTCGCTCATGTCCCCCCACCCCACCGCCGAGCCCCATCGAAAGCGCCCCCTCATCGTCCTCCAGCCAGGGCTGTTCCGGCAGGGAAACACCCCGAGTGCCCAGGGGGATTCCCCGGCCCACGTCCTTGACGCTCCTTACCCCGCCCCCTACATTGCTTCCAGATAGTAGAAAGTAACTTCCGTAATGCGGAATCAGAACAGGGTTCTGGAACGCGGAAGGTCAACCGTCGAGATCACGGAAGTGCTCACCGCGGGGCGCGACGGGAGCGCGAGTCCGGCAGCTGAAGCAGGAGTACGCAATGGCTCGTATGACCGCTGCCCGCGCGGCAGTCGAGATCCTCAAGCGCGAAGGGGTCCGTGACGCGTTCGGTGTCCCCGGCGCCGCGATCAACCCCTTCTACGCGGCCCTGAAGGCCTCCGGCGGCATCCAGCACACCCTCGCCCGGCATGTCGAGGGCGCCTCGCACATGGCCGAGGGCTACACCCGCACCCACCCCGGCAACATCGGTGTCTGCGTCGGCACCTCGGGGCCCGCCGGGACCGACATGATCACCGGGCTCTACTCGGCCATCGGTGACTCGATCCCGATCCTCTGCGTCACGGGCCAGGCACCCACGGCCGTGATCCACAAGGAGGACTTCCAGGCGGTCGACATCGCCTCCATCGCGGGGCCGGTCACCAAGATGGCCGTCACCGTCCTGGAGGCCGCGCAGGTCCCAGGCGTCTTCCAGAAGGCCTTCCACCTGATGCGCTCCGGGCGCCCCGGGCCCGTCCTCGTCGACCTGCCCGTCGACGTCCAGCTCACCGAGATCGAGTTCGACCCGGACACCTACGAGCCGCTCCCGGTGTACAAGCCGGCCGCGACCCGTGCCCAGATCGAGAAGGCGATCGGGCTGCTGAACGCGTCGGAGCGCCCGCTGATCGTCGCGGGCGGCGGGGTCATCAACGCGGACGCGAGTGAACTCCTCGTGGAATTCGCCGAGTTGACGGGTGTCCCGGTCGTCCCCACCCTCATGGGCTGGGGCGTTCTGCCCGACGACCACGAACTGAACGCCGGCATGGTCGGCCTCCAGACCTCGCACCGCTACGGCAACGCGACCTTCCTGGAGTCCGACTTCGTCCTCGGCATCGGCAACCGCTGGGCCAACCGGCACACCGGGAAACTGGACGTCTACACGGCCGGACGGAAGTTCGTCCACGTCGACATCGAGCCCACCCAGATCGGCAGGATCTTCGCCCCCGACTACGGCATCGCGTCCGACGCCAAGGCCGCCCTCGAGCTGTTCGTGGCGGTGGCAAGGGAGTTGAAGGCCGAGGGCCGACTGCCGGACCGCTCCGCCTGGGCGGCCGACGCGCAGGACCGCAGGGCCCGGCTCCAGCGCCGTACGCACTTCGACGACATCCCGATCAAGCCGCAGCGCGTCTACGAGGAGATGAACAAGGCCTTCGGCCCCGAGACCCGGTACGTCTCCACCATCGGCCTCTCCCAGATCGCCGGCGCCCAGATGCTGCACGTCTACCGCCCCCGCCACTGGATCAACTGCGGCCAGGCGGGCCCGCTCGGCTGGACGGTCCCGGCGGCGCTCGGCGTGGCGAAGGCCGACCCGGAGGCGTCCGTCGTCGCCCTGTCCGGCGACTACGACTTCCAGTTCATGATCGAGGAGCTGGCGGTCGGGGCGCAGCACCGCATCCCGTACGTCCATGTCCTGGTCAACAACTCCTATCTGGGTCTCATCCGCCAGGCCCAGCGCGCGTTCGACATCGACTTCCAGGTCAACCTGGAGTTCGAGAACGTCAACTTGCCCGAGCTGGGCGTCTACGGCGTCGACCACGTCAAGGTGGCCGAGGGGCTGGGCTGCAAGGCGATCCGGGTGACCGACCCGGCCGAGCTGGGCGCCGCCTTCGAACAGGCGAAGAAGCTCGCGGCGGAGTACCGGGTGCCGGTGGTCGTCGAGGCGATCCTGGAGCGCGTCACCAATATCTCGATGTCCACGACGAACGACATCGGCAACGTGGTCGAGTTCGAGGAGATCGCGACCGAGCCGGGGCACGCGCCCACATCCATCAGGGCGTTGCGGGGCTGACGGGGAGAAGCGGGGCGGGAGGAGAAGGGGGAGGGGAAGCCCTGCGGCGGCGTGACCTCGCACGACGCGAGCCGTGCGAGGTCACGCCGCCGACGGCCTCCCCCGTTCCCCGGTTGTCCCCCGACTTCCGGGCCCCCGTTTCCCCCGTTTCCCGGTTGTCCCCCGACCACCGGGTCCTCGTTTCCCCCGTTCCCCGGTCGTCCCCCGACCACCGGGCCCCCGTTTCCCCCGTGCCCCCGATTTCCCCCGTGGGAGCTTCCCCCGTTCGAGGCCCGCCGCCCCCGTGCCGGCGGGCCTCGTGTGTCGAGAATGTGCCCTGACCCAGGGGTGGTTGAAGCCCTCACGCACGGGTTCAGAGGTTGATTTGAGGGTTCCGTAGACGGTCTACGCACGCTTGCGTAGGCAGGGCGCCGCGACCGTGGCCGGTGATCGGACGGTCGGACAACGGGCCCGGACCACGGCGGTCGCGGCGGCACCGGTTCCGTGTCCCTCATGTCGAGACACGGACCGGAGCCTTCACCACCGCACTGGCGCGCGTCGCCGCCGCGGTCCGGGCCCTGCCCGCGTGTGACCGACGCTCACCCCTCATCCGGGTCGGTCGGAAACGGTCGCGGGCGGTGCGTCCGGTGGCTGATGGGTGTCCACCAGGGACCGGACGCCGTTCGGGAATGGTTGAAGTCGATCGCCGGGGAGGGGCGTTCGCCCACGCCACGGGCGTCGGCCAGACCCTCACTCACCGTCGGGAGTCGTACGCACATCACGGTGCGCCCGCCGACACCCCTCAGGAAGTCGGCGTACCCGGGACGGTGGTTCCGGCCCGCGGCGGCGCCTGGGCGCGACAGGACAGATGTCGGCGCCGCCGCGGACCGGAAGTTGGGGGAGGTGCCCGCCTCAGACCAGGGCGCCGGAGAGGCGCTCCACGGCCCGCAGCAGGGCCGAGTGGTCGAGGCCGCCGTCGCCCTGGGCGCGCAGCGAGGCGACCAGCTGGGCCACCACGGCGCCGACGGGCAGCGCGGCGCCCACGGTGCGGGCGGCGTCGGTGACGATGCCCATGTCCTTGTGGTGCAGGTCGATACGGAAGCCCGGCTTGAAGTCCCGGTTCAGGAAGTTGTCCTTCTTGCGGGTCAGCACGGTCGAGCCGGCGAGGCCGCCGTTCAGGACGTCGAGCGCCGCCTTCAGGTCCACGCCCGACTTCTCCAGGAAGACCACGGCCTCGGCGCATGCCTGGATGTTCACGGCGACGATCAGCTGGTTCGCGGCCTTCACCGTCTGCCCCGAGCCGTGCGGGCCGCACAGCACGATCGTCCTGCCGAGCGCCTCGAACACCGGCTGGGCCTCGGCGAAGTCGGCCTGCTCGCCGCCGACCATGATGGACAGCACGGCCTCGATCGCGCCCGCCTCACCGCCGGACACCGGGGCGTCCAGCACCCGGATGCCCTTCTCCTTCGCGGCCTTCGCGAGGTCGATCGAGGTCTGCGGGGTGATGGACGACATGTCGATCAGCAGGGCGCCGGGCCGGGCGTTCTCCAGGATGCCGTCGGGGCCGTACGCGACGGCCTCGACCTGCGGGGAGGCGGGCACCATCGTGATGACGACGTCGGCGTCCCGCACGGCCTCGGCGAGGGAGGCCGCCGGGGTCCCGCCGGCGGCGGCCAGCCGGTCGAGCTTGTCCCGCTCCAGGGTGAAGCCCGTGACGTCGTAACCCGCCTTGATCAGGTTCTCGGACATGGGGGAGCCCATGATGCCGAGGCCTATCCACGCGACCTTGGGAAGAGTGCTCATGGTGAGGGTGCCTCTCTGACTGCTCTGCTACGTCGGTGGGGTGGGCGCTCAGCGCGTCGCTCGGGCCTCTCGGGGGAGCCATCCGAAGGCCTCGGCGCTCGGCCGGTCGCCCGGCTTGTACTCCAGGCCGACCAGACCCTCGTAACCGGCCTTGCCCAGCTGGTCGAGGAGGTCCTCCAGCGGGACGGTCCCAGTGCCGGGGGCACCGCGCCCGGGGTTGTCGGCGATCTGCACATGGCCGGTCTTCGCGGCGTACTCGGCGATCACCCGCGGCAGGTCCTCGCCGTTCATGGACAGGTGGTAGAGGTCCATCAGGAAGCGCGCGTTGCCGAGGCCCGACGCCTCGTTGACCCGGTCGACGACGCCGACGGCGGCCGGGGCCGACACCAGCGGGTAGAGCGGCGACTCCACCTTGTTCAGGACCTCGATCAGCAGGGTCGCGCCGATCCGGTCGGCCGCCCGCGCCGCCAGGACCAGGTTCCGCAGCGCGAGCGCGTCCTGCTCGGCCGGGTCCACACCGGCGACACGGTTGCCGTACAGGGCGTTGAGCGCGGTGCAGCCGACGGACTCGGCGAACTCCGCGACCACGTCGATGTTGGCGCGGAACCGCTCCGACTCCGCACCCGGGATCGACAGGGCGCCCCGGTCCGGGCCGGGCAGCTGTCCGGCGTAGAAGTTCAGCCCGGTCAGCCGGACGCCCGCGTCCGTGAGCGAGCCCCGCAGGGCGTCGAGTTCGGACCGCGCGGGGGTGGGGGAGTCGACCCAGGGCCACCACAGCTCGACCGCGGTGAAGCCCGCCGCGGCGGCGGCCGCGGGGCGCTCCAGGAGCGGGAGTTCCGTGAAGAGGATCGACAGGTTGACGTTGTAGCGCTGCTCTGCGAATCCCATGGGGCCTCAGGCGCTCCCTTCCGAGTATTCCCTCGACTGTTTGACTGTTTTCCGTATTATGGAAGTTGCTTTCTGCTTAATGGAAGACTGCCGCTGTGCGTCGGAGCTTGTCAAGAGGGCTCGGTGGAAAACGGCACCGCACGTGAGAGGGGGAGAGAGGGAGAGGCCCGCGCGAGAGCGCGTGAGGCGACGAAGCCGCGCCGGAAGCGCGCACCCTGTGGCGACGTGGCGACCAGAACTCCGCCACGGCCGACGGGAGTCACCGCATTGACAGGCGACTGTCGACATGTTGCCATGGGGCGCTGCTCAGCCGGACCTGCGTCATGTCGCATGCCGCACAGGCACCGGATCGACGGCCACTCGACCGGGGGCGGCGCCCCCGGACCAGAGCGAGGACCCATGCCGCAGCGCGCCGTGACCATCGTCGGCGGCGGGATCGGCGGCCTCGCGGCGGCCATCGCCCTGCACCGCCGGGGCTGGCGCGTCGAAGTGCTGGAACGCGCCCCGGAGTTCACCGAGATCGGCGCCGGCATCTCCCTGTGGCCGAACGCCCTCCACGCCCTCGATGCGCTCGGCCTGGCCGACACCGTCCGGGCACTCGGCGCCGTCGAGACCGCAGGCGGGGTACGCGACCGCCGGGGCCGCTGGCTGTCCCGTACGGACAACGGCGAGCTGGCGCGCCGCTTCGGCCGTCCGCTGACGGTCCTGCACCGCGCGGACCTGCTGCGCGCGCTCACCGAGGCGCTGCCCGCCGACAGCCTGCGCCCGGACAGCGAGGTGTCCGCGGTCCGCGACGACGGCCACGGCCCGGTCGTCGATCACCGCGGGGGCGAGTCCCGGCCCGACCTGGTGATCGGTGCCGACGGGCTGCGCAGCGCGGTCCGCCGCGCCCTGTGGCCCGACGCGGCCGGACCCCGGTACGCCGGCTACACGGCCTGGCGCATGGTCACCGAGCCCCTCGCCCAGCCGCCCGCCGAGGGCGCGGCGACCTGGGGCCGCGGGGAGAGGTTCGGCTACACGGCCCTGCCGGGCGGACGGATGTACTGCTTCGCGACCGCGTCGCTGCCGGCGGGAACGGCCTCGGCCTCGTCCGAGTACGCCGAACTGCTGCGCCGCTTCGCGTCCTGGCCGGACCCCATCCCGGCCCTGCTCGCCGCCGTCCCCGCGGACACGGTCCTCCGGCACGACCTCTACGACCTGCCGCCGCTGCCCTCCTTCGTACGAGGCCGGGTCGCGCTCCTCGGCGACGCGGCCCATGCCATGACCCCCAACCTGGGCCAGGGCGCGTGCCAGGCGCTGGAGGACGCGGTCACCCTCGCCCACTGCCTCGACGGCACCCCGGACGTCACCGCCGCGCTGCGCTCGTACGACCTGCTGCGCCGCCCCCGGACCCGGGCCGTCACGCGCCGCTCCGCCCGGCTGGGCGCGATCGGCCAGCTGTCGTGGCCGCCGGCGGTGCTGCTGCGCGACACGGCCGCCCGGCTCACGCCGACCTGGGCGACGCTGCGTTCCATGACGCCGGTGCTCGGCTGGACCGCGCCCGGCGCCCAGGTGACCGCGACGAAGGACGAGGGCCACTGATGCCGGACTGGACGTATCACCCGCTGCGCGGCCCGGCCGCCGCCGTCCTCGGCCGACACCGTTCACAGCGCGCCGCGCTGCGGCTGCTGGCCTCGATCGGCTCCCGGCCCGCCGGCGCCCGGCTGATCGCCCGGGGGTTCGGCCACCGCCATCCGCCCGAGCACCTCGCCGGCGAACTCGCCGGTGTGCCCGTGACCGTCCGCCTCGGCATCACCGTCCCGCCCTCGCTCGCCCGCGACGCGGTACGCGCCATGCCCCCGCTCGGGGCCGGTGTCGTCGAGGTGGCCCCCGTCTCGGCGGCCGACGCCGAGACCGTACGCGAGGCTGCCGCAGGCCGTTCGATCCCGCTGGTCGTGCGCGCCTGCGACCCGGAGGCCGAGGCCGCCCTCAAGCCGTACGTCGACGGGTTCACCAGCGGTGACGAGCCCCAGGTGGTCCATACGTCCGACCCGTCGGTCACCGCCGCTGCCGCCGCGCTCGAAGAGCCGGGCACCGTCGTGCTCGCCCGGCCCGAGGTGCTCGTAGCGGCCGGACCCGGCTGGTTCCAACGCGTCACCGAGGCGGCCACGCCCACCGCGCCCGCCCCGGCGCTACGGGACGTCGGCCGCGACCCCCGCCGCTGGCCCGCCTGGTGGTGGGCGCTGCTCGTCGGGCTCGGAATGACGGGCGCCGGACTCGGTGCCGCCGCGATCACGCTCGGGCCGGTGCTGCTCTGGTACGACCGCGACTACCTCGGCATGACGCTGCGTGAACTGCATGCCGCCAACCACCACCTCGTGCACTTCCTCCAGCACGACCGGATCACCATGGCCGGCACGATGATCGCGATCGGCGCCGTCTACACCGGCCTCGCCGTGGGCGGGATCCGACGCGGCCGGCCCTGGGCCCGCGAGGTGTATCTGCTCTCCGGTGCCATCGGCTTCCCCACCTTGTTCTACTTCCTGGCCACCGGCTTCGTGGAACCCCTGCACACGGCCACCACCCTCGTGCTGTTCCCGATGTTCGTGGCCGGGGTCCGCCGGACCCCGCACACACCGCGATGGCGCCGGGAACCCGAGGGGCCGGAGCCGGAGCGCCGACGGGCGCTGGTCGGCCAGCTGCTGCTGATCGTCACGGGGACCGGGCTGTTCGTCGGCGGGGCGGTGATCTCGGTGGTCGGTCTGACCGGTGTCTTCGTGCCGAGCGATCTGACCTTCCTGGGCGCCGACGCGCAGACGCTGGAGACCGTGAACCCCCGGCTCGTGCCGTTCGTCGCCCACGACCGGGCCGGGTTCGGCGGCGCCCTGATGTCCGCCGCCGTGGCCATCACGCTGCTCAGCGCGTGGGGCTGGCGGCGCGGTGAGGCCTGGGTGTTCTGGACCCTGGCCGCGGCGTCGGCCGCCGGGTTCCTGCCGGCTGTCGTGGTGCACGGCGCGATCCACTACACCGACCTCCTCCACCTCGCGCCGGTCTACTTCGGCATCGCCATGACCGGCACCGGCCTGCTGCTCGCACGCCCCTACCTCTGCGCCGAGGCGTCGGCGAAGGCCGAGAACTGACGGGTCGTCCGGCCGGATAATTCGCTGTGGCACCTCAACTTTCGTGATCCACTCCGTAGTTGACATCGGGTGCGGGTGCGGGTGCGGGTGCAGGTGCGGGCGTGGGTGCGGGCGTGGGTGCGGAAAGGGCAGTCGGGTGATCCTCTTCATACCGGTGGTGTGCATCGCCGCCATCGCGCTGGTCCTGTTCTTCCTGCTCCGGTGCCTCGGGGTCGCCCTGCCGGGGAACAGACACTGGACCGGATGGCGCCGCGTCGTCGTCGCCGTCTCCTTCGCCTGCGCGGCCTCGGCCACGGCCTTCTACGCGTGGGGGGCCGTCCAGCTGATGTCGACCGTGACCGTGGCGCAGGACGGTGGGGCGGACTCGGCCCCCTTCCCCTACGACCACCCGTGCCGGGCCCAGGTGAAGGGGGCGGTGGACTACGAGGTCCACTTCCACACCCTGAGCACCGTGTGCGTCATGGAGGACGGGGAGCGCAGAGCGGTGGACGACGTGCCGCAGGGGGTTCGGGTGACGGCGGCGGCATCGGCGGCCTGCGCCGTCGCGCCGGCGGGGATCGTGGCGGCCGGTCGGTCCCGTGTGCGCCCGACTGCCGGCACTGTCGGCGGACACCGCTAGATGACCGGGGAATTCACCGCCGACTTCTGGTTCGACCCCGTCTGCCCCTACACATGGATCAGTTCGCGGTGGATGACCGAGGTCACCAAGGTGCGGCCGGTGACCGTCCGCTGGCGGCTGATGAGTCTGTCGGTGCTCAACGAACACCGGGACGACCACCCCGAGGGCGAGTGGGAGGACTACATGTGGGCCCCGGTGCGGGTCTGCGCGGCGGTGGAGGACCGCTTCGGTCAGCGGGCGCTCGGCGATCTCCTCACCGCGATGGGCACCCGCTTCCACCTCCGGGGCGACTGGGGCGACCTCGAAGGGGCCCTGGCGGATGCCGGGCTGCCGGAGGAGATCGCGCGGGTCGCCGAGTCCACCGTGTACGACGCCGCGATCCGGTCCTCGCACGCGCGCGCCCTCGCTCTGGCCGGTGCCGACATCGGCACCCCGGTCGTGTCGGTCGACGGGCCCGGCGGCGAACGGGTCGGCTTCTTCGGCCCGGTCGTCTCCCCCGCTCCCACCGGGGAGGCCGCCGGGCGGTTGTGGGACGGCTTCCTGATGCTGGCCGCCGTTCCGGGCTTCCACGAGATCAAGCGCCCCCGGAGCGAGGAACCCCGGTTCGACATGACCGACTGACGCGGCACGCCGACGCGGGATGCCGAAGCAGTGCGGCAGTGCGGCAGTGCGGCAGTGAGTCCGTGCGGCAGTGAGTCCGTGCGGCAGTGCGTCCGTGCGGCAGTGCGTCCGTGCGGCAGTGCGTCCGTGCGGCAGTGCGTCCGTGCGGCAGTGGGCGGAGGTATGCCCTGGTCGGCTAGGGTCGGCCTGGGGCGCATCGCGGCTGTGCAGCGGTCGACCGACGCGTTTCCCGTGGTGCCCCGATGAGCCCTCGCAGCGAGGGACCCGGGTAATGGCGCAGGTCATGGGTGTGTTCTGGGGGCACGATGCGATTGCGAGTGGAGTTCACGACCGAACCCTTCGACCTCGACGAGGCCCCGGAGCACGCGCTCGTGGCCCGTGAGGTCGTCGAGGCGGCCGAGCTGGACGCGGTGGACGTCGGCCCGTTCGGCAACACGGCGGAGGGGGGCGCCGACGCCGTACTCACCGCCGTGGACACCCTGCTGCGCCGGACCCTGGAGTCCGGCGCCACCCGGATCTCGCTCCAGATCAATGTGATCGGGGAGGGCGGCGCGTGACCGGCGCCGGTGACGAGCCCTTCGTCGCGGCCGTCAAGCCGCTGGTCGACGCCATGGGCGGGGTCATGCTGCCGCCCGGCGAGGCCGGCCCCGACGATGTCGTCCTCTCCTGGGAGGGCGCCGACGTCGTCGCCGTACGCCTGCCGCAGCTCGCCGAGTCGCTGGATCACATCCTGGCCGCGATGGAGCGCCAGAAGGGCAAACCGCTCGCCGACCTCGACCGCAAGGCCAAGCAGGAGGTCGTACGGATACTGGAGGCGCGCGGCGCCTTCTCCGTGCGCCATGGCGTGGAGACCGTCGCGAGCGCGCTCGGCGTCAGCCGCTTCACCGTCTACAACTACCTCAACCGCGAGAAAGAGGCCTGAGCGGCTGCCCGGCGCCTCGCCGTAACCGCGATTTTTCAACAAACTGTTGACGTGGCGTCGTCGCGGGGCGTTAGCTTGCCGTAGCCAGTCCAGCACCACGGCCACGGAGGCTCCCGTGACTTCGCGCTCTTCGCGTTCTTCGACACCGGGCCTCGCCCGTCTCAACACCCTGGAGGAGCACGCGGCCACCGCGGCGCTCCACGAGGTGTGCGCCTCGGCGGAATGGGGGCGCGGTCTCCTCTCCGGCCGCCCGTACGCCACCGTGGAGGACCTCTTCGCCGCCAGTGACGCGGCCATGGCGGAGCTGACCGCCGGGGATCTGGCGGAGGCGATGGCCGGACATCCGCCGATCGGCCGCCCCAAGCCGGGTGACCCGACCTCGGCCCGTGAACAGCGCGGGATGGCCGGCGCCTCCGACGCGCTGAAGGCGGAGATGCTCGAACTGAACCTGGCCTACCAGGAGAAGTTCGGCCATGTCTTCCTGATCTGCGCCACCGGCCGCACCGGCGAGCAGATGCGCGACGCGGTCAGGGACCGGCTCGGCAACGCGCCGGAGCGGGAACGCGAGATCGTCCGCACCGAACTGGGCAAGATCAACCGCATCCGCCTGGCCCGGCTCGTCGAAGCCGACGTCGAAGAGGAAGCCCGCTCATGAGCACCAGCACGACCGCCTCGGTGTCCACGCACATCCTGGACACCTCCGTCGGCCGCCCCGCCCAGGGCGTCGCCGTCCGCCTCGCCGCCCGCAGCGGCCGTGAAGCGGACTGGCAGGCGCTCGGCGGCTCCGCGACCGACGCCGACGGCCGCTGCAAGGACCTTCCGGCACCGCCGGAGGGCACGACCCACGTGCGGCTCGACTTCGAGGTCGAGCCGTATCTCGAAAAGTCCGCGATCGAGAAGTCCGCGATCGAGCAAGCCGATGCGCAGCAGGACGCCCCCGCGAACCGGGACAGCGGTGCCGTGTTCTTCCCCGAGGTCGTCATCACCTTCGCGGTGACGCCCGGCGAGCACTACCACGTGCCGCTGCTGCTCAACCCGTTCGGCTACTCCGTATACCGAGGGAGCTAGCTATGCCCGACCATTCCCGCCCTGCCCGCCCTGTGCTGGGACAGAACCAGTACGGCAAGGCCGAGAACCGAGTCGTCAGGATCACGCGGGACGGCGCCACCCACCACATCAAGGACCTGAACGTCTCCGTGTCGCTGAGCGGCGACATGGAGGAGGTCCACCTCTCCGGCTCGAACGCCAACGTCCTGCCGACGGACACCACCAAGAACACGGTGTACGCCTTCGCCAAGGAGCACGGCATCGAGTCCGCCGAGCAGTTCGGCATCCACCTCGCCCGGCACTTCGTGACCTCCCAGCCGGCCATCCACCGGGCCCGCATCCGGATCGAGGAGTACTCCTGGGAGCGTGTCGAGCACGGCAACGAGGGCGCGCACTCCTTCGTCCGGACGGGCCAGGAGACCCGGCTGACCCAGATCACGTACGACGGCTCGTCGTGGGAGGTCGTCTCCGGCCTCAAGGACCTCACGGTCATGAACTCGACCGACTCCGAGTTCTGGGGCTACGTCAAGGACAAGTACACGACCCTGCCCGAGGCGCACGACCGCATCCTCGCCACCGACGTCTCCGCCCGCTGGCGCTTCAACTGGGCCGACGACACACAGGAGATGCCCGACTGGGACGCGTCCTACGGGCAGGTGAAGCAGCACCTGCTCCGGGCCTTCGCGGAGACGTACTCGCTCTCGCTCCAGCAGACCCTGTACCAGATGGGCGCGCGGATCATCGACCACCGCGACGAGATCGACGAGGTCCGCTTCTCCCTCCCGAACAAGCACCACTTCCTGGTGGACCTGGCCCCGTTCGGCCTCAAGAACGACAACGAGGTGTACTTCGCCGCCGACCGCCCCTACGGCCTGATCGAGGCCACCGTCCTGCGGGACGGATGCGAGGCGACGATCCCGGCGGACCTCACCAACCTCTGAACAGCCTTCTGAAGGACGAACCATGGCAGCCGCTCAGCGCACCGTCATCGAGAACTGTTCCCTCGCCACCGTCGACGCCCAGGACACCGAGTACGCCACCGGCCATGTCGTCATCGCCGATGACCGCATCGAGTCGCTCGGCGCGGGCAGCGCCCCCGAGGGCCTGACGGACGTCGTACGGCGCATCGACGCCACCGGCCATCTCGTGACCCCCGGACTGGTCAACACCCACCACCACTTCTACCAGTGGATCACCCGGGGCCTGGCCACCGACCACAACCTCTTCGACTGGCTCGTCGCGCTCTACCCGACCTGGGCGCGCATCGACGAGCGCATGACGTACGCGGCGGCCCAGGGCTCGCTGGGCATGATGGCCCGCGGCGGTGTGACCACGGCCATGGACCACCACTACGTCTTTCCGCGCGGCTCCGGCGACCTGTCGGGCTCGATCATCCGGGCGGCCCGCGAGATGGGCGTCCGCTTCACGCTTGCCCGTGGCTCCATGGACCGCAGCGAGAAGGACGGCGGACTGCCCCCGGACTTCGCCGTCGAGACCCTGGAGGGCGCCCTCGCCGCCACCGAGGAGACCGTCAAGCAGCACCACGACGCCTCCTTCGGCGCGATGACCCAGATCGCCGTCGCCCCCTGCTCCCCCTTCTCCGTCTCCACCGAACTGCTCCGTGAGGGCGCCGAGTTGGCCCGCCGCCTCGGCGTACGGCTGCACACGCACGGCTCGGAGACGGTCGAGGAGGAGAAGTTCTGCCACGAGCTGTTCGGCATGGGCCCGACCGACTACTTCGAGTCGACGGGCTGGCTCGGGGAGGACGTGTGGATGGCCCACTGCGTCCATATGAACGACTCCGACATCGAGGCCTTCGCCCGTACGAGGACGGGGGTCGCCCACTGCCCCTCGTCCAACGCCCGGCTGGCGGCGGGCATCGCCCGCGTCCCGGACATGCTGGCCGCCGGTGTCCCGGTCGGCCTCGGTGTCGACGGCACCGCGTCCAACGAGTCCGGTGAACTCCACACCGAGCTGCGCAACGCGCTCCTCATCAACCGCCTCGGCACCCACCGCGAGGCCGCCCTCAACGCCCGTCAGGCGCTGCGGCTCGGCACCTTCGGCGGCGCCCAAGTCCTGGGCCGGGCGGGCGAGATCGGCTCCCTGGAGGCGGGCAAGCTCGCCGACCTCGTCCTCTGGAAGCTCGACACCCTCGCCCACGCGTCGATCGCCGACCCGGTGACCGCCCTGGTCTTCGGCGCGGCGGCCCCGGTGACGGCGTCGTTCGTGAACGGCCGGCAGATCGTGGAGCACGGCCGTCTGCTGCACGTCGACGAGGAAGCGATCGCCCGCTCGACACGGGAAGAGGCCCGGCGGCTGGCGCGGATCGCCGCCGGGGCCTGACCCGCTGAACTCTGGCCGAGGGGGACGGCCCTCGGCCAGAGCCGTGGACCCGCGAGGTCCACGGCAGCCGTCTCCGGGGCGCGCATGAGCGTGCGCGCCCCGGAGACGGCGCCCGCCCGGCCCCGCCCACCGACGGAGAGCGTCGGGCGGGTGCCGTGGCAGTGGGCTGTGATCCGTCAGGAGAGCGCTGTGAGCCGGTCCCGGACCTGTGCGGCGACCGTGTACGTGTCCCCGGTCGGCTCGGTCGCGAGCGTCCCCGGGTTCCGTGCCCAGCGGTCCTCCAGGGCGAACCAGTCGATCTTCTTCGGCGCCCGCCCGGCCGCCAGCGCGGCCCGCAGCTCCTCGAAGTACGTGGACCAGCGCAGCCGGTACAGCCCGCCGACCAGCCCCGCCCACTCCCGGTTGGCGTAGTCCCGCAGCCCCGCGTCCGCGCCCTCCCGCGTCCCCCACACCGTCAGCAACGACAGATTGTCGTACGCCAGCTCCGTCCGCTCGGCGCCACTGGCACCCCAGGAACGGGCGTCCGCGACCCAACGGCCCAGCAGATGACGGGAGTCGGTGGCCACCAGCTTGTCCAGCAGATCCATGAGCGAGAGCCAGTCACCGCTCAGCCGGTCGAAGCGGGCCTTGTCGCCGGCGTCGTACGCGGCCTTGATCTGCGGCAGCATGACCCGGCTGCGGTTGGAGAGTGCCTGGCGGGCCACGTCGAGGAGATCCCGACGGTAGGCCGACGATGCTCGCAACTCGGCCCGCACCTTCAGCAGTTCACCGAGCGCGGGCTCGAAGTCGGCGGCGCTGTAGCGGAGTTGCTTCGGCGACCAGCGGCCCGCCCGTACGACGTTCAGTGCGGGCCGGGCGCCGAAGAGGCCGTCGGCGCCCTCGCTCCACGAGTCGGCGCGAGTGGTGCCGTACGCGGTGCGGCGCAGGATCTCCCAGGCGGCCTCGGCATGCGGGTCGAGGGCGCCGTAACGGGCGTGCGCCCACTCCGCGAACCAGGTCTTCAGGTCCAACTCGCCCTCCCGCCAGGCGAGTTCGGAGAAGAGGGCGAAGGCGGCCGGGTTGTTGTCCGCCGCCTCCGGCATCAGCGCGATCCCGTGCAGCTTGCTGCCGTCCTTGGTGCGCCACTTCTCGTACAGCGCGGCCCAGTCGGGGGTGTTCGCGCCGAGCGCGGTGTGGCCGCCGAAGTTCCAGATCGAACCGAAGGCGTACGGGGTGTCGCCCCAGTCTGCCTCGCGGTCGGTGACCGTGGGGAAGCGGTCGGAGAGACCGTCGACGACGAGCATGCGCTCCTTGTCGACGGCGTCGACGATCGCGCGCGGCGGATTGTGCTGCCAGCCGAGAATCACCCAGGTGGCCCCCGGGTGGGACCGCTGGAGCGCCCGCTCGACACCCTTCGCCGCGTCGGCGACGGGCACGTCACCCGGGTCGCCGCCCTCGTGCAGCAGATCCATCTTGTACAGCGTCGACGGGCCGAACATCTCGTCCTGCACCCGGTAGAACGCCGCCGCCACCCGCGCGAATTCGTCCGTGCGCGGGTCCAGCCAGTCGGGGCGGGCGAAGCCCATCCAGTCGCCCTGCGGCACGGTCCGCGCCCCCGGAACGCGCTCCGCGAACCCGGCCGGGACCGTCCCGAAGTAGCCGGGGAACACCGGCGTCATCCCCAGCTCACGGGCCCGGTCGGCGATCCGGCGGCCGAGGGTGGCTCGCGCGTCCAGGAGCTGTCGGGAGACGGGGGAGGGGAACGCTGACAGGTTCTGCAGCAGCCACCACGGCTGATGCGCCGGGCCCGGCACCCACTCCCGCAGCTCCTCCTCCGTGTACCCGAACTCCTGGAACACCCGGTGGTACAGCGCGTCCGCGCCCGCGTAGACGAGGACCTCGTTGTAGCCGTGCAGCGCCAGCACGTCCAGCTCGCGCTCCCAGTACGACCAGTCGAGGTACGCGCCCGTGTAGCCGTCGTTGGTGTCGTTGAGGGCGAAGCGGTGGGTGACGTTCGCCTTGCGGCTGACCGCCTCGTCGACGCCGGGCAGGTCGCGCGGCAGGAGGTTCGTCTGCTCACCCGCCCAGTTGATCTCGGCGTACGCGATGTGCCTCAAGTACCAGTTCAGGCCGGTGAGTTGGGTGGCGGGCGTGTCCCCGGCGACGATGATGCGCCCGGTGCCGCCCGAGACCCGGAAGGTGTCCGGGTCCTGCCCCTGCGTGAACGTGATCTGCCGCCAGTGGTCCGGCAACAGCCGCCGGGCCGCCGCCGAGGCCGTGCGCAGCGCCTTGTCGGCGCGGGGCGCGTCGTCCGACGGGATCGCGCGGGCCGACGTACAGGCGACGGCGGGACCGGCGGCGAGGGCGGCGAGCAGGGCACGACGGGCGAGCGGCATGAGGTCTCCGGGGTGCGGTGGGGGTACGCCGTGGGAGGAATACCCGCCGAAACCGCACTTGTGCGCAGACACAGGGCCACACGGGGGAGAACCTGACATGAATGGCTCCTCCCGGCGTGTCGGCCTGCCTTCGGCCCCCATCATCGCGGATGTCCGGTGGCCGCCGGAGGGCACCCGGGTGTCCGGTGGACGTCTAAGCGGTCGTGCCGTCCCAGGCCATCAGGTTCGCCAGCAGCTCCGCCTGCTCGATCGCGTCGTCCAGCGCGTGGTGGGTGTGCGGACGCCGGGAGAGGAGATGCCGGGGCATCGCACGCTTGGAGACCGAGCGCAGCGGGACGCCGGCCTTCGTCGCGTACAGCGTCTTCATGTCCAGACACCCCGAGTGCCCGAAGGGGCTCGCCCCGGTGAAGCGGATCAGATACCAGTACAGGAACGTCCAGTCGTAGGAGGCCGGATAGCCGCACATCACGGGCTGCGCGTCGCCGCTGACCTCGCGGACCCAGGAGCTGAACTGGTGCAGCGCGGCCCCCGGTTCGGTCCCCTGCGTCGCCAGCTTCTCACGGTCGAGGCCGCTCACCGCCAGCGCCTCCGGCACGAACTCCTCGCTGATCGGCCGCAGTTCGCGATAGAAGGTGCGCCGCCGCGGATCGGTCGCCACGAAACCGCCCGCGCCCTGCCGCCCCGCGACGGCCGCGCCGAAGCTGAGCATCGAGTACGGCCCCGGTATCGGCCCGTCCGCCTCGACATCGACGGAGATGTACAGACTGGGCTTGATCGTGCGTGAGGACATACGGCGATCATGACGTCCAAACCCCGCGCGACGCATCCGGATTTCGGGGGCGGGCGAACGCCCGGCGGACGGCGTACGACATCGTGTGTACCGCAATAGGAGTAGATCTCCCGGTTCGGGAACCCCGCGTCGTACACGACACGTTGTCGGGAAACAGGGATTTATCCGAATGATCGCTTCGCGTCCGGTGGGGGCCGGTACCGACGGGGAGAACCGGTAAGTCCGGTTGTGGCCGTTCGCGGAGCCGGGGGACAGAACGGGGACACACATGGTGCATCGACACCATCGCGAGACCTACTACGTCGTCAACGAGGGCCGGATCCTGGAGTTCGAGAAGGGCGACGCGGTCGCGCGCGTACCGAGCGCGACCGAGCAGCAGCTGGCCTTCCGCTTCTCCCGGTTCGGTGAGAAGGGAGTCCAGCTCGACGAGGCACTGCTCGGCAAGCTGGCCGAGGCCATGACCACGGGCACGGGCGGCACCGACCCCAACTCGGGGGATCTCGGCGGGAAGACGATCCCGGCCGGGTTCACCTATCTCGGTCAGTTCGTCGACCACGACCTGACCCTGGACCGCACCCAGGTGGGACTGGGTGAACCCGTCCCGGTCGAGGACCTGGTGCAGGGCCGCAGCCCCGCCCTCGACCTCGACTCGCTCTACGGCATGGGCCCGCGCCACGCGGGCAGCGCCCGCTTCTACGAGACCGACGGCCGCCTCCGGATGGGCACCACGCTCGGCGTGGGCTTCCCGCCCGAGTCGACGTCCAACGTCGACCACGAGGGCTTCGACCTGCCGAGGGCCGGCGAGGCGGCCGGCGGCACCCGGGCCGACAAGCGCGCCCCGCTCATCCCGGACGCGCGCAACGACGAGAACCTCGCCGTCGGCCAGCTCCACCTGGCGTTCATCCGCTTCCACAACCGCGTCGTCGACCTCCTCGCCGAGCGCGGGGTGCCCGAGCACCGGCTGTTCCAGGCGGCCCGGGACATCGTCGTGAAGCACTACCAGTGGGTGCTGCGCACCGACTTCCTGCCGCGCATCGTCGACCCGGACATCGTCGAGCGGGTCTTCACCCGAGGACGCAAGCACTTCGAGCGGCCCGGGTACACCCGGCCCGGTGATCTGCCGACGATGCCCATCGAGTTCTCGGTCGCCGCCTACCGGCTCGGGCACAGCATGGTGCGCGGGGCCTACCAGTGGAACAGCGTGTTCCGCGCGGGCGGACCCGGCCCCATCGCCTCGCTCGGGCTGCTGTTCCGGTTCAGCGGCACGGCGGGCAACCTCACACCGGGCCCGGACGACCTCAGCGACCTCGACGACCCGAACTCCGGCGACTTCCTGCGGCTGCCGAGCAACTGGATCGTCGACTTCCGCCGGCTGTTCGACTTCGGCGAGATCGGCCGGGACGACCTGGTCGTGCCCGAGGCCGAGTTCAATGTGGCCAAGCGTCTCGACACGCTCCTCGTCGACCCGCTGTCCACCCTGCCCACCGGCACCTTCGACGGCCGTGGCCGCCCGGCCCCGCCGCCGATCCAGCGCAACCTCGCGTTCCGCAACCTCGTGCGGGCCAGGATGGTCGAGCTGGCCACCGGGCCGCAGCTGGCCGCCCAGATGGGCTTCAAGCCGCTGACGGAGGACCAGATCCTGCAAGGCAACGGCGGCGCCGTCCTTGAGGGCCTCTCCGACGCCGAGCGCGCCCAGGTCGTGGAGCACACCCCGCTGTGGTTCTACGTCCTGCGCGAGGCCGAGGTGAACGAAGCCCGCCCCGGCCGCCTCACCGGCGTCGGCGGCACCCTCGTCGCCGAGGTCTTCCACCGCGCGATCGAGGGCAGCCGCAGGTCGATCGTGAAGCACCCGGGCTGGCGCCCGAGCCTTCCGTCCCACCGGAAGGGCAGGTTCACCATGACGGACCTGCTGCTCTTCGCCTTCGAGAACGACCCGGAGCTTCTCAACCCGCTGGGCTGAGCGACCGGAAGCCGCGCATCGACCCCGCTGTCCGGCCCACGGGCGTGTGCCTGTGGCCCGGACGGCGGGGGCGGCCGACACCGGGGACCGGCCGACAGCGGGACCGGTCGACGGCGTGGGCCGTCCGCCTGGGGTCGACGTCCTCACAGTCCGAACAGCGTGGGGTCCTTCGCCAGAGCCCGGAACTGCTCCCGGGGGTCGGCCACCAGCTTGCGGATCTTCAGGTCCATCAGCCCGCCGACACCGGTGATCTCGGCCGCCACGGTGCCGTCCGTCCTGCGTACGGTCTGCTCGATGCGGAACGTCTTGCCCTCACCCCACACGAAGACACAGGTCACCTCGACCTCGTCACCGGCCAGCAGCTCCCGCCGGTAACTGATCGTCGTCTCCAGCGCCACGGGCCCGACGCCGTTCGCCATCAGATCGGCCTGACGTATCCCTGCGGCCTGCAACAGCGACCAGCGCGCGTGCTCGCCGTACTGGAGATACACGCTCTGGTTCAGATGTCCCTGCACATCGGTCTCGTACCCGCGCACGGTCACCGGGACGGAAAACGGTTCGGCCATGACTTCCCCTTGTCTGAGGCGAACGGAACGGGGATCAGCTTACTGAGCGCTTGCTCAGATTCCCGCGTGCTCAGGTGCTCAGGTGGCAGATGCCGCTAGGCCCGCCGAGGGGAGGCCAGCAGATACCGCTCCCGCGTACGGGGATCCGTGTGCTCGCTGACCTGCCATCCCGCCCGCTCCAGCGTCGCCGCACAGGCCCGCAGCGCCTCCGCGTCGGGCTCTCGTACGGCGACGGCCTCCGGCTGGGGCGTGGCCCGCACGCGGTAGCCGCCGCCCGCCGGCCCCTCCGCCGGTCGATGGCCCGCGGACTCCAGGGCCAGCGCGGCGGCCCGCACCAGATGGGTCCGCTCCCAGCCGCACGGGCGGTCCGTGGCGCCGCCCGGGTTGGTCATCCGGCGCAGCTCCAGGAGCCCCTGCCAGGCGCTGTGCACCTCACGTGTGCGCGCCGGTCCGGTGATGGCGGCCTCCTCACCGCCGACGCGCGCGGCGAAGACACCGGTGTCGGCGGGAGCGCTCTCCTTCGACGCCGACGCAGGCTCCGCGACTTCGGCCGGTGCCGTCTCCCGTACGCGATGCCCGGCCGGGGTCAGGAAGTGGTCGTGCGGCGGGCGGGGATGTCGGAAGGCCAGGCCCCGCTTCACCAGCGCCGCGAGCTGTGCCTCCGTACCCGTCAGCCGCCCGGTCACCGGCTCGGCGGCGTCGATGATCCGCCGCTGGACGGCGGTCGGCGGTCGCGTCACGGCACCCTCCCTCACCCCGAGCCGGCTGTGCGTCACCCCACTCGAAGACTACGAGGCGGGTCTGACATTCCACCCCGCGACGACCGGACGGCCGTGCTCCGTGCCGAGCCGGCAGACCGTGCCCGTGGCCAGCTGGAACAGCGCGCCGCCGGAGGCGGGCAGACCGAGATAGCGGGCGGTGAGGACGCGCAGGAAGTGCCCGTGCGCCACCAGCACCACACTCCCCTCGGTGTTCCCCAGTGCCGCGTGCGCCTTCGCCAGCATCCGGTCGGCGCGCGCCCCGACCTCCTCCGGGCTCTCCCCGGGATGCTCCGGCGGACCGGGCGCGACCCCGTCCGTGAACAGGAACCAGTCCGGCCGGGTGCGAT
The DNA here is from genome assembly GCF_040297125.1 of Streptomyces sp. NPDC001868. NCBI lineage: Bacteria > Bacillati > Actinomycetota > Actinomycetes > Kitasatosporales > Streptomycetaceae > Streptomyces > Streptomyces sp. NPDC001868. The sequence continues at coordinate 84,720 of NZ_JBEOYO010000015.1, forward strand.
GGATCTCGACGGTCGTGACGCCCTCGTAGCCGCCGTAGTCCCACTCGACGAGATCCGCGTCGACGCGCGCCCCGTCGAGCCCGGCCAGTTCGGCTGTCTGCCGGGCACGCTTGAGCGGGCTGACGAAGACGGCGCCGACGTGGTGCGAGCCGAGCAGGGGAGCGAGGCCGCGCGCCTGCTCGCGGCCGTGGTCCGTCAGTGAGATGTCGGTCCAGCTGGTGTGCTGCCCGGACGCCGACCACTCGGTCTCACCGTGCCGCACAAGAAGAAGATCACCCATGCCCCCAGGCTACGAGCCCGCCGCACCGGCGCCGAAGCGCCTCACAGGGCACGGGCCCACCGCTCCAACTCCGCGAACTCCTCCTCCCGCAGCCCCCGGCGCGGATCGATCCGCAGCAGCAGCGCCGCCGTGTCGTGGTGCTCGGCCACATGCCGTACGTCGAGGTCGGTGATCATGTCGTCGACCCAGACGAACGGCCGTCCCGCCGCCCACTCCAGAACCTGCCGGGTCTTCCAGTACAGCCCGTCCGGTTCCGTGGCGAAGAGGTTGCCGAACTCGATGACCGGCAGATCGCGCGGCAGCCCTATCACCGGGCCGATCATCTCGTTGGCCTCGTGCATCCAGGTCGTGGCCCACGCCAACTCGTAGGGCAGCGCGAGCAGTCGCTCCCCGTGCGCCGGGTTGAGCCGGATCCGCAGGCCCCGGCGCAGCCGCCGCGACCCCGGTTTCTGCCGTGCGGACCAGTTCGACGGGTGCACGCGGCGGGTCACATAGCCGCGCGGACGCCACAACCGGGCGCCGAACGGGTTGAGGGGGCCGTCGACATCGAGGAGAAGGAGCGGAAGGAGCGGTCGGTCAGTCATGGGGAAGGGCTACCCATGCCGGGGGCGCGTCGACGCCGGGCTGCCGCGTACGCCGACGCCGTGATCCGCGTACGCGCCGACGCCACGAGTCCCGTACGCGCTTCCCGTACGCGCCGACGCCGAGAGCGCTGTCGGCTGCTTCCGATGCTTCCGGCTACTGCCGGTACCCGCTCAGGAACCGCCCGATGCGGCTGATCGCCGCGTCCAGGTCGTCCGCGTACGGGAGGGTGAGGATGCGGAAGTGGTCGGGGGTGGGCCAGTTGAAGCCGGTGCCCTGGACGACCTGGATCTTCTCCCTCAGCAGCAGGTCGAGGACGAACTTCTCGTCGTCGTGGATCTTGTGGACCTTGGGGTCGAGGCGAGGGAAGGCGTAGAGGGCGCCCTTGGGCTTCACACACGACACACCGGGGATCTCGTTGAGCTTCTCCCACACCACGTCGCGCTGTTCGTGGAGGCGACCGCCCGGAGTGGTGAGGTCGGTGATGGACTGGCGGCCGCCGAGCGCGGCCTGGATGGCGTACTGGGCGGGCGCGTTGGCGCACAGCCGCATGGAGGCCAGCATCGTCAGGCCCTCCAGGTAGTTGCGGGCGTGCTGCTTGGGCCCGGTGACGACCAGCCAGCCGGAGCGGAAGCCCGCGACGCGGTACGTCTTGGACAGCCCGCAGAAGGTGAGGACGACCAGGTCGGGGGCGAGCGCGGCGGCCGAGTGGTGGACGGCGTCGTCGTACAGGATCTGGTCGTAGATCTCGTCGGCGAAGACCATCAGGCCGTGGCGGCGGGCGAGGTCGAGGATGCCCTCGATGATCTCCTTGGGGTAGACCGCGCCGGTGGGGTTGTTCGGATTGATGATCACGACGGCTTTCGTCCGGTCGGTGATCTTCGACGCCATGTCGTCGAGGTCCGGGTACCAGTCGGCCTGTTCGTCGCAGAGGTAGTGGACCGCCTTGCCGCCGGCGAGGGTGGTCACCGCCGTCCACAGGGGGAAGTCTGGGGCGGGGATCAGGATCTCGTCGCCGTCCTCGATCAGCGCCTGTACGGCCATGGAGACCAGCTCGGAGACGCCGTTGCCGAGGAAGACGTCGTCCACGTCCACGTCGAGGCCGCGGTCCTGGTAGCGCTGGGCGACCGCGCGGCGGGCCGAGAGGATGCCGCGTGAATCCGTGTAGCCGTGGGCCTGCGGGAGCATCCGGATCATGTCCTGGATGATCTCCTCCGGCGCCTCGAAACCGAAGAGTGCGGGGTTGCCGGTGTTGAGGCGCAGGACGCTGTGGCCCGCCTCCTCCAGTGCGTTGGCGTGCTCGATCACGGGGCCGCGGATCTCGTAACAGACCTCGCTGAGCTTGCTGGACTGCCGGAACTCCATGCGCCTAGCCCTCCGGTTCGTTGTGTTGCTTGGTTTTACCAAGTAGGTGCTTGGAAAGTCCAACGACATGTCTAGACTGCGTCCCATGTCACCTCGTCGAAGCTACGACCAGTACTGTTCCGCCGCCCGGGCGCTCGATCTCGTCGGTGACCGCTGGACCCTGCTGATCGTGCGTGAGCTGCTGGCCGGGCCGCGTCGCTACACGGACCTGCACGCCGACCTGCCGGGTGTCAGCACGGACGTCCTCGCGTCCCGGCTGAAGGACATGGAGCGCGACGGGCTGACGACACGACGCCGGCTGCCGCCTCCGGGGGCCGCGTACGTGTACGAACTCACGCTGCGGGGGCGGGAGTTGCTGCCGGTGCTGCAGGCGCTCGGGGTGTGGGGGGAGTCGGCGCTCGGGGCGCGGCGGGCGACGGACGCGGTGCGGGCGCACTGGTTCGCGTTGCCGGTGTTGCGGGGGCTGGAGGGTGTGGGGAGTGCGGGGCTGGTCGAAGTCCGGCTGGAGGAAGGGGAGTTCCATGTGTGGGTGGGCGCGGAGGAGGGGCCGGTGTACGGGGACGGGCCCGCGCCCGGGGAGGCGGATGTGCGGCTGACCCTCGACGCGGGCACCTGCGGTGTGCTTGGGCGGGGGGAGTTGGGGTTGAGGGATGCGGTTCGGGAGGGGCGGGTTGTGGTGGTGGGGGAGGGGGCGTTGGCCAAGGAGTTGCGGGAGGGGTGAGTTGTGAGGGTCGGGGGGTGCGTCGTCGGGTGCGGGTCCGGTGGGGCTTCTCGCGCAGTTCCCCGCGCCCCTAAAGGCAACGGCCCCTGCGGGCTGTTGAAAAGGCACACGGCGCAGCCCCTGCCTTTTCTGGGGCGCAAAGCACGGGGCGTAGTCCCCTGCTTCTTTCAGGGGCGCGGGGCACTGCGCGAGAAGCCCCACCGGGGCCGCGGGCGGCGTCGAAGGGGTGTGAGGGCCCGTCGAACCGGCAGGGTTCGGCGGGCCCTCGGCGGAGGTCAGGCTCCGGGTGGGGGCACCCGGACGGGACGGCCCGCGCCCCGGGTCAGGGAGTAGCCGCCGATACCCGCCAACGCGGCCAGCACCGCACCCAGCGCAGTCCACACCCACCGGTCGCTCCACCACCCGGAGGCCCAGCCGTCGTCGGGCTCCAGGGAGGAGAGGACCGCTTCCGTGTCCGTGGAGGAGTCCTCGTCGTCCTCCCGGGAGGTCACGGCGACACCCGGGACCAGCGGCTGCGCCAGGGCACCGTCGACGGCCGCGGACCCGCCGATGTCCTTGGAGTCGGCCTCGACCTCGGTGGAGACGGGCAGCCCCAGATCCCCCGTGGCCAGGCGGACCGTGGTGAGACGGACGTAGTACGTGCCCGGCAGCGGATCGTCCGCCCAGGGCTCCGACCAGGCACGGACCGTGCGCAACGTGCAGGACAGCGCGACGGACGCCGCCCCCGCCCCGGCGGTCCGCGTCTGCGCCCCGTACTGGCAGGCCTGGCGGCGCCGCAGCCCGTCGTACACGTCGAGCTGCCAGGTCGAGGACGACTGCGCCCCCTCGGGCAGCTTGACCTTCGCCCGTACGGTGGGCCGCTGCCCGGCGTCGGCCGGGAACGACCAGTACAGGTAGTCGCCGGTCGAGGCGTTCGCCGTCGCGGTCAGCCCCTGCTCGAACTCCGCGGCCGTACGGAAGGACGTGCCCGCCTCGGTGGGCGCGTCACCGTCCCCGGACGCGCTCGCGGACGGCGTGGCGTCGGCGACGGCCGGGGACACGGCCAGACCCAGCATCAGCAGGGCCGCGCCCAACACACGTGTGATCCGCATCAGTTGGTCCTCCAGACCGCGACACGCCAGCGCGACAGCCAGCCCCACAGCACACCCGCCAGGAACCCGACGAGCACCAGCACACCGAGCAGCCACCAGCCACGGCCGAGGCCGAAGGAGGCCACGTCGGCGGCCCGGTCGGGCCCGTCCACGACGTCGACGGTGATTTCGAGCGGCAGACCGGGCGTGGTCTTCACCCCACTGGCCGGCGAGTAGGAGTGGGTCACCTGGAGACACACGGACTCGGCGGCGTCCTCGTCCGCCTCGTCCGCGTCCTCGATCTCCGCCTTCGGGTAGCGCAGGCCGGTCGAGATGACATCGGTACGGCCGTTGCCGGCCGCCTCGCCGCGTACGATCTCGCGGTTCTTGGTCGTCACCGCGCGCAGCAGCACGCCGTAGTCCGGGTTGACGTCACGGTCGGCCGCGACGCTCACCGAGGCACGCAGCTCCTGGCCCGGCTTCACGTCGACGCGGTACCAGCGCTCCTGGCCGAACTCCTCGCGGTCGGTGTACAGACCCGACGTGAGCGTCTTGGCGTCCGCGCACGCCCCGGCGCCCTCGACGGCCTTCGGCACGACCACCGGGTCGGCGGCGCGGTCGACCAACTGGTTGACGCGGTCCGTGAGTTCGTCACGGTGCTCGATCGACGTGTACGAGCCGCCGGTCGCCTCCGCGATACAGCTCAGCTGGAGCCGCATCTTGGCGTTCGGGACCAGGCCGAGCGTGTCGATGGTCAGCCCGATGCCCTTGGCCGCGATCTCACGGGCCACCTCGCACGGGTCGAGCGGGGCGCAGGTGTCCTCGCCGTCGCTGATCAGCACGATCCGCTTGGTGCCCTCGCCGCCCTCCAGGTCGTCGGCCGCCTTCAGCAGCGCCGGACCGATCGGGGTCCAGCCGGTCGGCGCGAGGGTCGCCACCGCCGCCTTCGCCTCGGTGCGGTCCAGCGGCCCCACCGGGTAGAGCTGCGCGGTGTCCTTGCAGCCCGTCTTCCGGTCGTCGCCCGGGTAGTTCGCGCCCAGGGTCCGGATACCTAGCTGGACCTCCTCGGGCGTGGCGTCCAGCACCTCGTTGAACGCCTGCTTGGCCGCGGCCATACGGGACTGCCCGTCGATGTCCTTCGCCCGCATCGAACCGCTGACGTCCAGCAGGAGGTTGACCTTGGGCGCGAGGGCCGTGGTCTCGTCGGCGACGGCCGTGGTCGGAACCGCGATTCCGGCCGTCAGGACGGCGAGCAGGACGAACACCCCTGCTTTCAGCCGTTGTCTTGTGATCATCGGCGGATCCTATTGATCAGGAGGGTCACCCTTCAAAACGAGACCGCCTGTTGACGACCCGTTCACCGGCCGGACGACACGAGCCCGGCCTTCCGCGCGTCCCGCCCTTCACCGCAGCGGAGTCGGCACCTCCGCCCAGATGTCGCCGGGCAGCTCCGGCGAAAGTCGCATCAGCGTCAACGCCTTCGTCGGTACGGGCCCCTCCAGCAGCGTGCCGAGATCGGGGGTGCGCGGCAGATCCCGTACGGCGGTGGCGAGCGCCTCGCGCAGGACCGGCGTCGAACCGGCCGTGGCGCCGAGCGCGCCCGTGATCAGGGCGCCGAACAGCTTGCGGCGCAGGGTGGTCTCGTCGTCCGTGATGATGCGTCCGGCCATCGCCGGGGCCGGGACGCCGTGCCGGGCGAGGCGGGCCGGGCTGACCCGGATGTCCGCGAGGTCGCGGTAGACGAGGCGGCGGGGGGCACCCGACGGGGACAGGACCACCAGGAGGTTCTGACCGTGTGCCTCCAGGGCCACGCCCAGGTCGAGCAGCCGGAGGCAGACCGTGAGCGCGAGTCGGGTGAAGTCCGCCAGCCAGGACGGCGACCGGGGCAGCTCGGTCTCCGCGAGCGCGGCCACCGGCAGGACCCGCTCACCGGTCGCCGTGTCCGCGTACGTCTCCGGCGACTCCCGCAGCACCGCCGCCAGATCGGGCGAACCGGCGGTGACCGCGCCGAGCGTCCGGGTCACGTGCAGCAGTCCTCCGGTGCGTGCGGCGACCTCCGCCATGAAGTCCGAGACGATCCCCGAGGTCTCGATCGAGTAGACCGAGATGTCCCGGACGGAGGAGGTCAGCCGGGCGCTCAGCGCGGTCTTGACGTGCGGTGCGTGCGGCCCGCCGTCCGCGAGGGCGAGAGTGCGCAGCGACATCAGCGGATGCGCCTCGATCACCTCCCCCACAGGGCACTTGAGCACATGGGCCGCCTGCCACGGATGCACCGGGACCAGCACCCGCCCGCCGTCCCGCAACGTCTCCGGCCACTCCCCGACGACGAGCGCGTCGTCCACCGGCGCCAGCCCCAGCCGTACCACCTGCCGGTGCTCGGGCCCGTAGGCGAGCTGGTCGGACGCGGAAAAGCCGGGCCGGGAACGACAGCTGGGGTGGAAGGGGTGCCCGTCGACGATCCGCTGCTCCCACTCCCAACTGGTGACCGGAGGCGCGGCGGCCGCCTCCTGGCCGGCCCGGGACAGCGCCAACGAGGCCACGCTGTGGTCGAGTTCGACGGCGAAGGCGGCGCTGTGCGGAACGGCCAGGGCGGTCATCAGCCGCGCCGGACGATCGTAGGGCCGCTCGTCGAACCACACCTCCTCGATGTGCGCGGCGGTGCCGTACGGGTCCACGGCCGGGCCGTGCAGCCGGCGGCCGTCGGCGAGGTGCAGCGTGACCCCGTCGCCCCCGGCCGAGTCCCGGCGCACCACCCAGGGCAGCGGCTCATGGACGAGGCCCCGCCACAGCCGGGACAGCACGGCCGCCCGGGCGCCGGGCAGCGCGGTCGTGTACGGCAGCGTCAGATCGGGGCGTACGGCGCCCAGCTCGGCGCCGAGCGCCGCCTCGGCGTCGGCGTAGGCGTCGGACAACGGGTGACGGTCCACGGACGGGCTCCTCGGGTGCGGGGACGGTGTCGGGCGGGTACGGAACCCGCGTCGGTATCGACATCGGCGTACGACCACTGCCCGTCCGTCTCCGTCGCGACGCCTGATGGCATCACGATTGGTTGCGATATGGCCGCTTCGCGACGAAGCGTGACGGGCAGACATACTGATCACGAGTGCACCGTAAGGAATGAATGGACCCCTTGGATCCCCTGGCCCCCCTGGGCGCGGACGCGCCCCGAGACGGCGTCGGCGACTCCGCCGACGCCCACGCCGCCGCACCGCTGCTCAACTGCCTTCTGCGGGAGGCGGGGGAGCCGGTCGAGCCGTCGGGCACGGTGCACCGCCTGAGAGGCAGCGGCCGTCTCCTGCGCGTGCGCGGCACCCGCCGCCCCACGCGCCCCGAGGTGCGCACGGCGGACACCTGGCACCCGCTCACCCACACCGAGCTCGTGAAACTCGTCGTCGAGGAACTCCGCGCCCTCACCGGCCTGTCCAACTCCGAGCTGCCCGCCGAGATGTTCGACAGCCGCGAGGCCGTGGCCGCCCTCCTCGCCGCGCGCTCCCGTACACCGGCGCCCGAGGACCCGTACCGGCGCTCCGAGCAGTCCCTGATCACCGGCCACCCGTTCCACCCCGCCCCCAAGGCCCGGGGCGGCGGCCCGGCAGCGGGCTGGCTGCCGTACGCGCCCGAGGCGTACGCCCACTTCCCGCTGACCCTCCTCGGTGTCCGCGAGGACACGGTGGTCGAGGAGGGTGACACCTCCGCCCTCGACACCCTGGGCAGCGCCCCGCCCGGCTACCGGCTGCTCCCCGCCCACCCCTGGCAACTCGACCTGGTGGGAGCGGAGTTGGCGGACGCATTCGCCGACGGCCGTCTCGTCCGGCTGGGCCGGACGGAGGGCGAGGTGTGGCCCACGGCGGCGATCCGCACGGTGTACGTTCCCGAGTACGTTCCCCTGGCGGTGTCCACGGGGGCCCCGCCCGCCTCCGACGCGGTGCCCATCGGCGCCCCGCCCGCCCCCGATCTCTTCCTCAAGTTCAGCCTGGACGTGCGCATCACCAACGACGTACGCCGTCTGTGGCGCCACGACCTGCTCAAGCTGCGCCGGACGGACCGGGCGGTCACCGATGCCTTCGCCGGGCTGCCGGGGGCCTGGCTGAGCGACTGCGGCTACCGCACGGCCGACTTCGCCTTCGAGGAGCTGGCGGTACTGGTCCGGGACGGCCTGGGAAGCCATGTACCCCCGGGTACGACACCCTTCCTCGCCGCCGCACTCACCGAGGACCTCGATGCCTTCCCGGACAACCCGCTGGCCCGCACCGCGGACCCCGGGGCCTGGTGGGAGGCGTATCTGCGCGCGGTGGTGCCTCCGGCGCTCGGCGCCTTCCACGGCCATGGTGTCGTCCTGGAGGCCCACCTGCAGAACACGGTCGTCGCCTGCGACCCCGCCGGCACGCCCGTCCAGGTCGTCTACCGCGACGCCGAGGGCGTGAAGCTCCTGTCGGACGTGAACCGCGAGGCGGGCTGGGAACGGCTGGTCTACTGCCTGTTCGTCAACAACCTGCTGGAGATCGCGGCGGCCGTGGCCGAACACCATCCGGAGGTCGACCTCTGGGCCGCCGTACGACGGGAGTTGGCGCGCCACGCCGAGCTGCCGGAGGTCGCCGACCTGCTCGACTCGTCCACCCTGCCCGGCAAGACGAACCTGCTGCTGCGGTGGACGGGCGCGGACGGCGCGGACGCGCGCTATCTGCCGCTGCCCAACCCGATCCGGCGGACGACCGGTTGAGCGGACCCAGTCGGTCGAGGCCGCGCACCTCGGGCGGCGGATTCCGTCAGGCCTGGAGCCATGCCGTGGAGCCATGCCGTGGAGCCAGGCTGCGGAGCCAGGCCGTGCAGCCATGCCGTTCCGGCCGGGGACCGCGGGTGGGCCGCCAGGTCGATCGTCAGGCCGTTCCGGCCTTGTCCGCCGCGCTCCGCAGCAGGTCCATCGCCACGCCCATGGCCACGCCCGCCGCCGAGCGGACGTGGGCCTCGCGGGCCGCCCAGGTCGCGTCCGGGTTGCGCGCCGTCGCCGCCGTGGTGATCGCCTGCAGCTCGCGCAGGGTGTCGGCGCCACGCCCCGGGGACTGAAGCGTCACCCCGCGGAGCAGGCTCGTACGGGCGTGGATTCCCAGCAGCGTCGCGCGGACCACGGGGTTGCCGGCGCCGTCGGACAACGCGTCGTAGTACGCGTCCTTGGCGGCGAGGATGCCGGGCAGTCCGCCGTCGGCCAGAGCGGACTCGACCGCCTTGAGCCGGCGCTTGAGTGTCGTCCGCTGTGCCGAGGTGGCGCGTTCGGCGAAGGACCGTCCGGCGAGGGCTTCGAGCACCTCCCGGACCTCGTGGAGCGCGGCGGCGTCCTCGGCCGACAGGGTCGCGACCACCGGTCCGCGGTGGGGCACCATGTCCACGGGGCCCTCGGACTCCGGCTGCCGCAGCGCTTCCCGCACCACCGTCCGGCTGACCTCGAACCGGTCGCACAGCGCGCGTTCCACCAGCCGCTCGCCCGGCGCGAACTCCGCACCGACGATGGCCGCCCGGAGCAGGCCCACCACCGGGGTCCGCAACGGCGCAGCTTCCCACCACGCTCGATTATCATGCTCATTTCGTGCCGAGCTCGGAACCCGAGGGCGGGAGTGGCCTGAGAAGATGCTGAGGGAAGTCACCGCGACCCGCTACATCGAGCCCCTGCGGGCGGGCGGCTCCGTGCCCGGGATCGTCGAAGCGGACGACCTGGGCACCTACGTCGTGAAGTTCACGGGCTCGGCTCAGGGGCGCAAGGCGCTGGTCGCCGAGGTGATCGTCGGTGAGCTGGCGCGGGCGCTCGGCCTGCGGTTCCCCGAGCTGGTCCTCGCGCACTTCGACCCGGCGATCGCCGACCACGAGCCCCACCAGGAGGTGCGGGAGCTGCACGGCGCGAGCGCCGGTCTCAACCTCGGCATGGACTATCTGCCGGGCGCGAAGGACTTCACCCCGGAGGTCGCGCAGGAGTTCCGGGTGGACCCCCTCGAAGCCGGCCGGATCATCTGGCTCGACGCCCTGACGGTCAACGTCGACCGCACCGTGCACAGCTCGAACCTCATGATCTGGCCCACGCTCGGCGTCGCGCCCCCGCGTCTGTGGCTGATCGACCACGGCGCGGCCCTCGTCTTCCACCACCGCTGGGACGCCTCGGACCCCACCAAGGCCTACGACTTCCGCCACCACGCCCTCGGCCACTACACCCCCGACGTGCGGGCGGCCGACGCCGAGCTGGCACCGAAGGTGACGGAGGACCTGCTGCGGCGGATCCTCGCGGAGGTCCCGGACGCCTGGCTGCCCACCGAGGACGGTTTCGCGTCGCCCGACGAGGTCCGCGACGCCTACGTCCGCTACCTCCACGCGCGCGTGCGGGCCTCCGCCGCCTGGCTCCCCACCGACTTCCCCACCCGGGAGGAACTCGCCGCAGAGGAGGCCCTCCGCGCGGCGAAGACACAGCGAGGCCGCCCGAGCTGGCTCAAACGGGTCCCCGACCTGCACGGCAAGCCGGCGGCCGAACAGGATTGGTCGGTGCACCTCGGATGAGCCCCGTCGTACAGATCGAGTACTGCACCCAGTGCCGCTGGCTGCCCCGCGCGGCCTGGCTGGCGCAGGAACTGCTCACCACCTTCGAGGCGGAGATCGGCGAACTGTCCCTCAAGCCCGGCACGGGCGGCGTCTTCGTCGTACGCGTCGACGACGAGGTCGTCTGGGACCGCCGCGACCAGGGCTTCCCCGAGCCCACCGCCGTCAAGCAGGCCGTACGCGACCGAGTGGCCCCGGGGAAGTCCCTGGGCCACTCGGACAAGGCCGCGGGGGCGGAGGGCGGGTCGTGAGCCCGGTCAGCCCGTGAGCCGGCTCAGCCCTTGAGCTGCTCGTACGCCGGGAGGGTCAGGAAGTCGGCGTAGTCCTCGTCCAGGGCGACCTGGAGGAGCAGGTCGTGGGCCTGCTGCCAGTGACCGGCGGCGAAGGCCTCCTCGCCGATCTCGGCGCGGATGGCGGCCAGTTCCTCGGCGGCGACCGCGCGGGCCAGCTCCGGGGTGGCCTTCACGGACTCGCCGGCGTGCTCGAACTCGACGCCCGCGTTGATCCACTGCCAGATCTGGGAGCGGGAGATCTCGGCGGTCGCCGCGTCCTCCATCAGGTTGAAGATGGCGACGGCGCCGAGGCCGCGCAGCCAGGCCTCGATGTAGCGGATGCCGACCTGGACGGCGTTGACGAGACCGGCGTACGTCGGCCTGGCGTCGAGGGAGTCGACGGCGATCAGGTCGGCGGCCTTGACGTCGACGTCCTCGCGGAGGCGGTCCTTCTGGTTGGGCTTGTCGCCGAGCACGGCGTCGAAGGAGGCCATCGCGATCGGCACGAGGTCGGGGTGGGCCACCCACGACCCGTCGAAACCGTCGTTCGCCTCGCGGTCCTTGTCGGCCTTGACCTTCTCGAACGCGACCTTGTTGACCTCCTCGTCGCGCCGCGACGGGATGAACGCGGCCATGCCGCCGATCGCGTGCGCGCCGCGCTTGTGGCAGGTGCGGACGAGGAGTTCGGTGTACGCCCGCATGAACGGGGCCGTCATCGTCACCGCGTTGCGGTCCGGGAGGACGAACTTGGCGCCGCCGTCACGGAAGTTCTTCACGATGGAGAAGAGATAGTCCCAGCGGCCCGCGTTCAACCCCGAGGCGTGGTCGCGGAGTTCGTAGAGGATCTCCTCCATCTCGTACGCGGCCGTGATCGTCTCGATCAGGACCGTCGCGCGGACGGAGCCCTGGGGGACGCCGAGCTGGTCCTGCGCGAACACGAACACGTCGTTCCACAGGCGGGCTTCGAGGTGCGACTCCGTCTTCGGGAGGTAGAAGTACGGGCCCTTGCCGAGGTCCAGCAGCCGCTGGGCGTTGTGGAAGAAGTACAGGCCGAAGTCGACGAGCGCGCCGGGGACGGGGGTGCCGTCGGCGTCGACGAGATGGCGCTCGTCGAGGTGCCAGCCGCGCGGGCGCATGACGACCGTCGCCAGCTCCTCGTTCGGGCGCAGGGCGTACGACTTGCCGGTGCGCTCGTCGGTGAAGTCGATGTTCCGGGTGTACGCGTCGGCCATGTTCACCTGGCCGAGGACCACGTTCTCCCAGGTGGGCGCCGAGGCGTCCTCGAAGTCCGCGAGCCAGATCCGCGCGCCCGAGTTGAGGGCGTTGATCGTCATCTTGCGGTCGGTGGGCCCGGTGATCTCGACGCGGCGGTCGTCCAGGGCGGCCGGGGAGGGCGCCACCTTCCAGGAGTCGTCGGCGCGGATCGCGGCGGTCTCCGGGAGGAAGTCGAGGGTGGAGGTACGGGCGATCTCGGCACGGCGCTCCGCACGGCGGGCCAGCAGCTCGTCACGCCGGGGCGTGAACCGGCGGTGCAGTTCGGCCACGAAGGCGAGGGCGGCGTCGGTGAGGACCTCGTCCTGGCGGGGCAGAGGCTCGGCGTCGACGATGGCCAGCGGGGACGGCGCTGGTGCGGACATGAGCTGTCACTTCCTTCAGCGGGCGTGGCACCGGGTGTCAGTCGACCCGGGTCGGGCTGCGAGCGCCCTCGGATGAGTAGGGCGCTTCTGAACAGTGGATACTAGTTTCCTCATGGTGGAAGTTCAATGTTTTGTTGATGTCGAGATTCTTCGGGTCGAGGCAGGGTGGCGCTGAGTGTCACCCCGTTCACTCAAGGTGGACGAGGTCGGCCTCGGTGTCGATGTCGTACGGCCGCGCCACGTCCCCGCACTCGACGAGCGTGATCGCGTCGCCGTGGGCCTTGAGATAGGCGCGCGCGCCTCGGTCGCCGGTGGCGGACGCGGCGATCTCCGCCCAGTGGTCGGCGCCGAAGAGGACGGGATGGCCCCGGACGCCGTCGTACGAGGCCGCCGCGAGCGCCTCGCGCAACGCCCCGCGAGACGGCCCACTCTGTGACCCACTCTGCGCCCCGCTCTGCGATCCGCCCGACCCGTACGCGGCGAGGACGCGGGCCACCGCCTCCGGGCCGATGCCCGGCTGGTCTACGAGGGAGACGAGGGCGGCGTCGGCGCCCGTACCCGTCAGTGACTCCAGTCCGGCCCGCAGCGACGAGCCCATGCCCTCGGCCCACGCCGGGTTGTCGACCAGGACGCAGCCGGGCAGTTCGGCGCGGGCGCGTACGGTCGCGGACTCGGCGCCCAGGACCACGTGGATCCGGGCGCAGCCGCCCGCCCGCAGCACCCCGACCGCGTGTTCGACCAGGGGGCGGCCGCGGTGGGTCAGCAGGGCCTTGGGGCGGCCGCCGAGGCGCCGGCCGCCGCCGGCCGCCAGCAGCAGACCGACGGTCTCGCTCCGGGGTGGTTCCTGGGCCTGGTGGTGCGTCATGTCCTCTTGCATACCCGACCCGGTGCGGGTGTCCCGTGAAGCCGGACGGACCGGGAGTCGGCTTTGCGATGCCCTGGGACTGAATTTCGGTCCCCGTAGTGGCGCTCGCCACACTGTTGGCGTTTACTGGCCCGCGCCACCCCCGGCGGACGACCGGCGCCGACGGGTGGCGGGCCGTGCTCGGGCGTACGGCCGTGGCTCGCGCACGAGGGAGTGGGCGAGGGGGGAGAGGGCTGTGCTGCGGAGCTTGGGGCAGAGGTCAGTGACCGGCAGTGACGAGGATCCTAGGGTGGCGGGACTGCGGTCGGCCGTGTCCCGGCTGCGGCGTGAACTGGCCGCGCATCCCGCGGAGTTCCCCGATCGGGGGATCGCGGAGGACGAGTTGGCGGTGCTCGCGGCGATGGCTGTCAGCGGGATGCCCGAGGTGCCGCGACTGCGGCGGTCCCTGTTGTTGATCGCGGGGTCCATCGGGTCGGTGAGCGCGTTGGCGCGGGGGCTGGCGGAGGTGCGGACGGCGGTGGAACTGTTCGGGGAGCCGCCGCGGCGGTGAGGGGGTTTGGGAGTGCGTCGGCGGGTGCGGCTGCGTCGTGGTTGCCCGCGCAGTTCCCCGCGCCCCTCAAGGGCAGGGGCTGCGCCCCTGCGACCTCAAAGCGCGGGTCCGTGGGGCTTCTCGCGCAGTTCCCCGCGCCCCTGAAAAGGCCGGGGCTGCGCCCCGTGCTTTTCACCCCGCAGCCCCGTCGTCTCTTCAGGCCCGCAGGGGCCTGAATCTTTAGGGGCGCGGGGAACTGCGCGACCAGCCCCCACCGGACCCGCAGCCGAAGACCGAGGCCCTCAGCCGCCCGCCCCCGAACTCGCCAGCGCCTCCGACAGTTCCACGGCCACCTGCTGCAGCACAGGCACGATCCGCTCCGTCGCCGTCTCGGTGACGCGGCCCGCCGGCCCGGAGATGGAGATCGCCGCGGCGGTGGGGGAGTTGGGGACGGAGACGGCGAGACAGCGGACGCCGATCTCCTGTTCGTTGTCGTCGACGGCGTAGCCGAGCCGGCGGACATCCTCCAGCGCGGTCAGGAAACCGTCCGGCGTGGTGATCGTCTTGTCCGTCGCCGCCGGCATCCCCGTACGGGCCAGCAGAGCGCGGACCTCGTCGGCCGGGAACCCGGCGAGGAGGGCCTTGCCGACGCCGGTGGAGTGCGGCAGCACCCGCCGGCCCACCTCGGTGAACATCCGCATGGAGTGCTTGGACGGCACCTGCGCGACGTACACGATCTCGTCGCCGTCGAGGAGCGCCATGTTCGCCGTCTCGCCGGTCTCCTCCACGAGCCGCGCGAGGTACGGCCGCGCCCACGTGCCGAGCAGCCGGGACGCCGACTCGCCGAGACGGATCAGCCGAGGCCCGAGGGCGTACCGCCGATTGGGCTGCTGGCGTACGTAGCCGCAGACGACCAGCGTCCGCATCAGCCGGTGGATGGTCGGCAGCGGCAGCCCACTGCTCGCGGACAGCTCGCTGAGCCCGACCTCGCCGCCCGCGTCCGCCATCCGCTCCAGCAGATCGAAGGCGCGCTCGAGGGACTGGACACCACCGGAGGACGACTTGGTGGAATCGGTCGTGTGGGCGCTGGCGCTGGACGTCGGCACGGGGCGCGGTCCTTTCGGGATGGCGGGCGAGATCGCAGCCTACCGGGCAGTTCATTGACTACTCGCTTGTGCGTCACTACGTTCTGCGCAGTGGAATTCTAATTCCGTCTTGTGAAAACATCCAGAGTGGGTGCGCTGGAGGCAGAGTGGAGGGGTGTGCCCTTGACGGGGCGGGGGTGGAGGTGAAAACTCCTTCAACAGAACGTTGAATTCCGTTACGCGGAAGTAAATACCGTTACGCGGAAGTGAACGGCGGTACGGCGAGAGGGATCCCGGTGTCCGAGGTGTCTGAGGTATCTGAGGTGTCCGTGGCTGAACTGGTGCTGCGCTCGACGCGTGTCATCACCCCCGACGGATCACGCCCCGCCGCGGTCGCCGTCGCGGCCGGCCGGATCACGGCCGTCCTCCCTTACGACGCCGACGTACCCTCCGGCGCCCGTCTGGAGGACCTAGGCGACCACGTCCTGCTGCCCGGCCTGGTCGACACCCATGTGCATGTGAACGACCCGGGCCGCACCCACTGGGAGGGCTTCTGGACCGCCACGCGCGCCGCGGCGGCCGGGGGCATCACCACCCTCGTCGACATGCCCCTCAACTCCCTCCCGCCGACCACGACGGTCGACCACCTCCGTACCAAGCGGGAGGTCGCCGCCGACAAGGCCCACATCGACGTCGGCTTCTGGGGCGGCGCCCTGCCCGACAACGTCAAGGATCTACGGCCCCTCCACGACGCCGGGGTCTTCGGCTTCAAGGCGTTCCTGTCGCCGTCGGGCGTGGACGAGTTCCCGCACCTCGACGGGGACGGCCTCGCCCGCTCCCTGGCCGAGATCGCCGGCTTCGGCGGACTGCTCATCGTGCACGCCGAGGACCCGCACCACCTCGACACGGCCCCGCAGCGGGGCGGGCCCAGGTACGCCGACTTCCTCGCCTCCCGCCCGCGCGACGCCGAGGACACCGCCATCGCGACCCTCATCGACCGGGCCCGCCGGCTCGACGCCCGCGTCCACGTCCTCCACCTCTCCTCCAGCGACGCGCTCCCGCTGATCGCCGAGGCCAAGCGGGAGGGCGTACGGATCACCGTCGAGACCTGCCCGCACTACCTCACCCTCACCGCCGAGGAAGTCCCGGACGGGGCCAGCGAGTTCAAGTGCTGCCCGCCGATCCGCGAGTCCGCCAACCAAAACCTCCTGTGGCAGGCGCTCGCGGACGGCACGATCGACTGCGTGGTCACCGACCACTCCCCGTCGACGGCCGACCTGAAGACCGACGACTTCGCCACCGCCTGGGGCGGCATCTCCGGCCTCCAACTGAGCCTCGCGGCCGTCTGGACGGAGGCCCGCAGGCGCGGCCACGGCCTGGAGGACGTGGTCGGCTGGATGTCCACGCGCACGGCGGCCCTCGTCGGCCTGGACGACCGCAAGGGCGCCATCGAGGCGGGCCGCGACGCCGACTTCGCCGTCCTCGCCCCCGACGAGACCTTCACCGTCGACCCGGCCGCACTCCAGCACCGCAACCGCGTCACCGCGTACGCCGGCAAGACCCTGTACGGCGTGGTCAAGTCCACCTGGCTGCGCGGACAACGCATCGTCGCGGACGGCGAGTTCACCGCCCCGAAGGGACAACTCCTCACACGCACCCCCTGATTGACCCCCGCACCCGCAGCGGACGACCACCGAAAGGCAGACCTGATCATCGTGACGGCGCAGCAGCACTCCCCGTTGGCGAGCTTCACAGGCGACGCGAACCCGTACGGCGGCGGCGACCCGTACGCGGACTACCGCACCGCCGACTTCCCCTTCACCCGGTACGCCGACCTCGCCGACCGCAGGCTCGGCGCCGGGGTCATCGCCGCCAACGACGAGTTCTTCGCCCATCGCGAGAATCTGCTGGTGCCCGAGCCGGCCGAGTTCGTCCCCGAGCACTTCGGGCACAAGGGCAAGGTCATGGACGGCTGGGAGACGCGCCGCCGCCGGGGCGCCTCGGCCGAGCACCCCTGGCCGACGGCCGACGACCACGACTGGGCCCTGATCCGCCTCGGCGCGCCCGGGGTGATCCGGGGGATCGTCGTCGACACGGCCCACTTCCGCGGCAACTACCCGCAGGCGGTGTCCGTCGAGGGCGCGTGCGTGGCCGGTTCCCCGTCGCCGGAGGACCTGCTCGCCGACGACGTGAAGTGGACGACCCTCGTTCCGCGCACCCCGGTCGGCGGCCACGCGGCCAACGGCTTCGCGGTCACCGTCGAACAGCGCTTCACCCACCTCCGCCTCAACCAGCACCCCGACGGCGGCATCGCCCGCCTCCGCGTCTATGGCGAGGTCGTGCCGGACCCGGCCTGGCTGGACGCGCTCGGCACCTTCGACGTGGTCGCCCTGGAGAACGGCGGCCGGGCCGAGGACGCCTCCAACCTCTTCTACTCACCCGCCACCAACACCATCCAGCCCGGCCGGGCCCGGGTGATGCACGAGTGCTGGGAGACCCGCCGCCGCCGCGACCAGGGCAACGACTGGATCCGCTACCGCCTCGCCGCCCAGTCCGAGATCCGCGCCCTGGAGATCGACACGGCCTACCTCAAGGGCAACGCGGCGGGCTGGGCCACGGTCTCGATCAAAAACGGTGTGGACGGCGTGGACGGCGAGGGCGACGACGGGGGCTGGACCGAGATCCTCCCCCGCACCCGCCTCCAGCCCGACACCAACCACCGCTTCGTCCTCGACACCCCGGTCACCGCCACCCACGCCCGGGTCGACATCTACCCCGACGGCGGCATCTCCCGCCTCCGCCTCTTCGGTTCCCTCACGGAAGAGGGCAGGACCAGCCTGTCGACCCGCCACCAGGAGCTGGGCGGCTAGCCTCGGCCTGTCGGGTACGTGCGGGTGGGTGGTGGGGGCTGGTCGCGCAGTTCCCCGCGCCCCTTAGAAGTCATCTCATTTGGCTGGGTAGGCTGCCGGTCGTGGCAGGGATCGTTGAGCGGCTGGTGCCGGACGAGTTGTGGGAGTTGTTCCAGCGTGTGGTGCCGGAGGCGCCGTCGCGGCCTCAGGGCGGTGGCCGGCGTCGGCACGGCGACCGTGAAGTGCTGGCTGCGATCGTCTTTGTGGCGACCTCGGGCTGCACGTGGCAGCAGTTGCCGACCGCGTCGTTCGGGCCGTCGGGAGCGACGGCCCACCGGCGATTCACCGAGTGGACGAAGGCCCGCGTGTGGGCCAAACTCCACCGCCTGGTCCTCGACGAACTCGGCTCCCGCGGCGAGCTGGACTGGTCGCGGTGCGCGATCGACTCGGTCAACATGCGGGCCTTGAAAAGGGGGAGCTGACAGGCCCGAATCCTGTAGACCGGGGCAAGTACGGGTCAAAGATCCACTTGATCACGGAGCGGACCGGCCTGCCCCTGTCCATCGGCATCTCCGGCGCCAACACACACGACAGCCAGGCACTGATCCCGCTGGTGAAGGGCATACCCCCGATCCGCTCCCGGCGCGGACGCCGACGACGCAGACCCCACAAACTCCACGCCGACAAGGGCTACGACTACAACCACCTGCGGCGATGGTTGTCCAGCCGAGGCATCCGGCACCGCATCGCCCGCAAGGGCATCGAGACCTCGCAACGACTCGGCCGCCACCGCTGGACCATCGAACGCACCATGGCCTGGCTCGCCGGATGCCGCCGCCTGCACCGCCGCTACGAACGCAAAGCCGACCACTTCCTGGCCTTCACCAGCATCGCCTGCACACTCATCTGCTACCGCCGACTTACCAAATGAGATGACTTCTTAAAGGGCCGCAGCCCCTTCAGGGCCTGCGGCCCTTTCGGGCCGAAAAGCGAAGCGGGGCGCAGCCCCTGCTTTGCTTTTCAGGGGCGCGGGGAACTGCGCGACCAGCCCCCACCCACCCGCACTCGACCCCACAACCCCGGCGGTCCGACATCCCCGCCCACCGATGAGTTGCGGGCGCCGACGGGGTCTGCCCTGATGACAGCAGACCCCCCGGCACCCGAAAGCAGGCACCCACCATGGGCAAGCTCTCCCTCACCTCGTTCGTCACCCTCGACGGCGTCTACCAGGCCCCCGGCGGCCCCGACGAGGACCGCCGCGACGGCTTCGAGCACGGCGGCTGGAGCGTCCCGTACGGGGACGAGGACTTCGGCCGGTTCGTCGACGGAGTCTTCGGCCGCGTCGGCGCCTTCCTGTTGGGCCGCAGGACGTACGACATCTTCGCCGCCCACTGGCCGAAGGTCACCGACCCGGCGGACCCGGTCGCGGGGAAGCTCAACTCCCTGCCCAAGTACGTCGTTTCGCACACGGTCACCCACCCGGAATGGAACAACACGACCGTGCTCTCCGGCGACCTCGCCAAGGAGGTCACCGCCCTCAAGGAGCACACCGACGGCGAGGTCCAGGTCCACGGCAGTGGAAACCTCGCCCAGTCGTTGCTCGCCCTCGACCTGGTCGACACCGTGCACCTGCTGACGTTCCCGGTCGTCCTCGGCGCCGGCCGCCGCCTCTTCGCCGAGGGCGGCCTCCCGACGGCGTTCCGCCATGCCGGGGGCAGCATCACCAGCACCGGCGTCTCGATCCAGACGTACGACCGCGTGGGGCGCCCCGAGTACGGCACGTACGAGCTCCCCGAGAACGCCTGACCTGCGGAGGGTCCGCCCGCGGTCGGCGGTGTGAAGACCGCGGGCGCCCCCGTGAACTCCGGTTAACTCCCGGAAAACTTACCGGACGTGCCCGGAAAATCATGGAACTTGTCATTGACATGCCACTGTCTACGCGCGTCATCATGTGGCCATGAGATTCCCCCCACGAGCAACACGCATCGGAGCGGCAGCCGCCCTCCTGTCCGCCGTCCTCGTCGGCGGCACCGTCACCGCCGGCCCGGCGGGCGCCGCCACGACCGCCGTCGGCAGCATCTGCTACAGCGACCTGCCGTCGCAGGCGTACACCACGCTCAACCTGATCGCCCAGGGCGGCCCGTACCCGTACTCGCAGGACGGCAGCGTCTTCCAGAACCGGGAGCGCATCCTGCCGTCGCGGTCCACCGGCTACTACCACGAGTACACGGTGAAGACCCCCGGCTCCTCCACCCGCGGTGCCCGCCGCATCGTCACCGGTCAGGCCAACGAGGAGGACTACTACACCGCCGACCACTACGCGTCCTTCGACCTGGTCGACTACGACTGCTGATCAGGCCGATCCGGCACGACCCCGCCCGACCGTCCGCCCTTCCCCCACCGGGCGGACGTTCGGGCGGGCCACCGGCCGACGGGCCCACCTGACACGCTGACGGTCACTCGGACTTCCTGCCCTCCGCCGCCGCGAACAGGGCGATCGCCAGGACGATCAGCGCGATGCTCACATAGATCTCGTAGCCGTCCAGGGTGCTCCACCGCTGTGTCACCCCCCACTTCAGCTTGCCGGTGAGTTCGTACACGAGGCCGCCCGTGCCCTGCAGCAGGGCGATGAACCCGAGAAACTCCAACAACTGCTTCATGTCCCGGATCCTCGCCCCGCGGTCCCCCCACATCCATCGGCCGCGGGGCGAGGCCTGTCCGACGGGAGTACCGATCCGCAGGGCGGTCGGCCGCCGAAAGTCGACGAGGCCACGACTTTGGTCGCGATCACCGGCGGAGGGGAGGTGCCGGATGCCGTCTCCGCATAGATTTGTCGACCGTGAGTGGTGACAAGCCGGTGCCGGAGCCCCCGACCTTCCCGGGGCGGAGCTGGCTGTTGCCGTCGGCCCTGCTCGACCCGGATTACGGCCCCGGCCCCGAGTCCAGCCACGGCCACGGACGCGCCGGGCGGCGGCCCAGGCGGACCGCACGCGACTGGGTCGTCGACTTCACCTGCTTCGTGCTGGCCGTGTTCATCGGTCTGCTGAGCGTGGAGAACGTCAGGAACGAATCCGGGCTGCCGCAGGGCTACGCCGCCCTCGACCAGGTACTGGGCGCGCTCGCCTGCGCCGCCGTCTGGCTGCGCCGGCGCTGGCCCGTCGGCCTGGCCGTGGCCATGGTGCCGGTCTGCTTCGTCTCCAACACCGCGGGCGGGGCAGGCCTGGCTGCCCTCTTCACCCTCACCGTGCACCGGCCCTTCCGGTACGTGGCCTGGGTGGCCGGTGCCTCCGTCGCGCTGGTCCCGCTGTTCTTCTGGCTGCGGCCCGACCCCGATGTCAGCTACCCCTGGGCGGTCTTCCTGGCCGCGGTGCTCACCGCCGCGACCGTCGGCTGGGGCATGTTCGTACGCTCCAAGCGGCAGCTCATGCTGAGCTTCCGGGACCGCGCCCGGCGCGCCGAGACGGAGGCGGCGCTCCGGGCCGAGCAGGCGCAACGGCTCGCCCGCGAGGCCATCGCGCGCGAGATGCACGACGTCCTGGCACACCGCCTGACCCTGCTGAGCGTGCACGCCGGCGCACTGGAGTTCCGGCCCGACGCGCCCCGGGCCGAGATCGTCCGCGCGGCGGGCGTCATCCGGGAGAGCGCCCACGAAGCCCTCCAGGACCTCCGGGAGATCATCGGCGTGCTCCGCGCGGGGGAGCCCGACGACGCGGGCCGGCCCCAGCCGACCCTCGGCGCGCTCGACACCCTTGTCTCCGAGTGCCGTGAGGCCGGCATGAAGGTCGTCCTCGACCAGCACGTCACCGACCGCGCCGCCGTCCCCACCTCCGTCGGCCGCACCGCCTACCGCATCGCCCAGGAGTGCCTGACCAACGCCCGCAAGCACGCGCCCGGCGCCGAGGTCACCGTCACCGTCTCGGGCGCCCCGGGCGACGGACTCACCGTCTCCGTACGCAATCCGGCGCCCCCGGGGGAGGTTCCGCCGGTCCCCGGCTCGGGCCAGGGACTGATCGGCCTCACCGAACGCGCCACGCTCGCCGGTGGCCGCCTCGACCATGGCCCCGAGGCGGGCGGCGGCTTCGGAGTGCGGGCCTGGCTGCCCTGGACCTGAACCCGGCCACGGCCACGGCCACGGGCACAGACACGGGCACGGGCACGGGTATCTGCGTGCGCGACGCCATCTCGTCGTCCATGATGGCCAGTTGACGCGTACGACGCATGCGGCCCGCACAACGCATGCGGCGCGTTCGGCGGGGGGCGAGCCGCTCGGCGCGTGCGAGCCGTTCGCCACACGACACCTGGTGGGTCTCGGGAGGGACAGCAGCGTGAGTTTCGGGGGACACAACCCGTATCAGCCGCCCTGGCAGCCGAACGGAGGACCGTACCCCCCGCCACCACCCCAGGGACCGTACGTCCCGCCCCAGCCGGGCCCACCGCCGTACGGCCCGTACGGCCCGTATCCTCCGCCGCCGCCCACCCTGTGGGGGCGGATGCGGGAGGACGAATGGCCGCCGCTGGGGCAGTTCCTCAGCGGGCTCCGGCTGCACGGCTGTCTCTGGGCGCTGGCCGCCATGTGCGCGTGGCCGCTGGTGGTCGGGCTGCTGGTGGGCTACCCGCTGGCGCGCTCGGCCCGCCGCCCCGCCCGGCGGATCTTCCCCTCCCGCGCCCGCCACCGCCTCGTGGACGACGACGTGTCGCGGATGCAGCGGCGGCGAGCCTGGACGGCCACCCTCATGTCACTGCTGATCCTGGCCGTGTACGGCAAGGCCGAGGACGTCGACCAGGCGCAGCAGCAGTTCATGATGCGGCTGACCATCACCCCCTGGTTGCTGCTCCTCAGCGCGCCCGTGGTCGTCGCCGGCCTCTTCCGCTTGTCCTCGCCCACCGCGCGCCGGGCCATGCGCGCCCCGCTGCGCACGGCCGGGAAATCGGCCCTCTGGTACGTCGGCGCCTTCACGGCGGTGCCGCTGCTCGGCGGGGCGATCTACTACACCCGCACCCACCTGGAGCAGGACCTGAGCCTCTGGGCACCGCTCGCCCTCCTCGTACCGCTGCTCTGGGTGCTGCTCTTCATCGTCTTCGCCACCGGGCCCGCCGTGCGCAGCGCCTTCAACACCGCCGATGTGCACCCGGGGCTCCCGGCCCTGCTCACCGGCGCCCTGGTGTGGGAGTTCGCCGCCATCAGCCTGGCCGTCGGCGGGCTGCCACCGGGTCCGCCCCTGGTCCAGCTCGCCGCCCTGGTCGGTGGCCCGGCGTCGGTGACCGCCGTCGCGTGGTGGGAGGTACGCCGCCTGCGCACCCGGTACGGGGTACGCCTGCGCGCCTGAAGTGCGCCCCCTCGCGCCGGGTCAGACCGTACGCGGCACCACGCGCTGCCCCGCCGACCCGTACACCCACGCCGACGCCTCGTCGATGAAGTCGCCGGGGAAGCCGAGGCGGAACGCGGTGGTCTCCTCCAGCCGGTCCAGCACCTCCTTCGGGAGGACGAGCCGGGCGGCGCCCAGGTTGTCCATGAGCTGCTCGACACGGCGGGCGCCGAGGACGGGGTGCACGGCGGGGGAGTGGGCCATGGTCCAGGCGATGGCGACCTGGGCCGGAGTGGCGTCGAGTTCGTCAGCGGCGCTCTGCACGGCCTCCGCGACCGCCCGCTCGCGCTCCCCGACCGCCTCGGCGGACAGCCGGGTCGCGGTGCCCGGCGCCACCCCGCCCGGGCGGGTGTACTTGCCGGACAGGACACCGTTCTGCAGCGGACTCCAGGCCGCCACCGACATGCCGAACGCCTCCGCCATCGGCAGCAGCTCACGCTCGATGTCCCGGTTGAGCAGGCTGTACGGCACCTGGAGCGCCGACAGCGGCGACCAACCCCGCCACTCGGCAAGGGTGTTGGCGCGCGCGACCACCCACGCCGGGGCGTCCGAGATGCCGACGTACAGCACCTTCCCGGACCGTACGGCGTCGTCCAGGGCGCGCATCGTCTCCTCGACCGGGGTGTTGCGGTCCCAGATGTGCACCCAGTAGAGGTCGACGTAGTCCGTCCCCAGCCGCCGCAGGCTCGTCTCCAGGGACAGGGTGAGGTTCTTGCGGTGGTTGCCCGCCGCGTTGGGGTCGGTGCCGTCGCGGGAGACGGTGTACTTGGTGGACAGCACGAACCGGTCGCGCCGCCCCTTGAGCAGCTCGCCGACGATCCGCTCGCTCTCCCCGCCCCGGTAGTTGACCGCCGTGTCGATCACATTGCCGCCGGCCTCCGCGTACACGTCGAGGATCCGCGCGCACTCCTCCAAGGGCGCCCCCACCCCGCCCTGCTCCCCGAACGTCATGGCGCCCAGGAACAGCTCGGAGACACGGAGCCCGGTCCGGCCCAGGAGTCGGTAACGCACCTGATTCCTCCGTCAGTTGAAAGCCGTACCGGCCGACACTAACGGGTCGGCCCCCGACAACGCGGCGGTCCACGACGAAGCGTCGAAGCGTCATTACGGTAGTGCTCCATGACCGACATCCGAACGAGGGGCCGAAGACCGTGTCACGACGAACGAGGGGCCGATGACCGTGATCCGACTTCTCCTCGTCGACGACGATCCCCTCGTGCGCGCCGGACTCTCGTTCATGCTGGGCGGCGCCGACGACATCGAGATCGTGGGGGAGGGTGCCGACGGCGACGAGGTGGACGCCCTCGTCGACCGCACCCGTCCCGACGTCGTCCTCATGGACATCCGGATGCCGACCGTCGACGGCCTCGCGGCCACCGAGCGGCTCCGCGCCCGCGCGGACGCGCCCCAGGTCGTCGTCCTCACCACCTTCCACGCCGACGACCAGGTCCTGCGCGCCCTGCGCGCGGGCGCCGCCGGCTTCGTCCTCAAGGACACCCCGCCCGCCGAGATCGTCGCGGCGGTACGGCGGGTCGCGGCCGGCGACCCCGTGCTCTCGCCCGCCGTCACCCGCCAGCTCATGGCCCACGCCGCCGGCAGCGCCCCCGACACCCGCCGCACCACCGCCCGTTCACGGGTCGCCGCCCTCAACGACCGTGAACGCGAGGTCGCCGTCGCCGTCGGCCGGGGCGCCTCCAACGCCGAGATCGCCGCCGAGCTCTTCATGAGCGTCGCCACCGTCAAGACCCATGTCTCCCGCGTCCTCGCCAAACTCGACCTCAACAACCGGGTGCAGATCGCCCTGTTGACGTACGACGCGGGGCTGCTGGAGGACGACGGGCGCTAGGGAGCCGGCATCGCGGAAGCCGGCGTGCGGGAGCGGGCACTCGTGGACGGGTCCGCGCGTTCTACGGGCGAGGGGGGACTCATGGGACGGACGGAAGTGATCGATCTGGGGGAGTACGGGCCACGGTTCACCGAGGACCCGCACCCCGTCTACGCCGAACTGCGGGAGCGCGGCCCCGTGCACCGGGTCCGGCTGCCGAAGCACGACGCACACCACGAGGTCTGGCTCGTCGTGGGGTACGAGGAGGCGCGGGCGGCGCTCGCCGACCCCCGGCTGTCGAAGGACGGCTCGAAGGTCGGGGTGACCTTCCTCGACGAGGAGCTGATCGGCAAGTATCTGCTGGTCGCCGACCCGCCCCAGCACACCCGGCTGCGCGGGCTGATAGCCCGGGAGTTCACCGGGCGCCGTGTCGAGCGGCTGCGGCCGAGGGTCCAGGAGATCACCGACTCGCTGCTGGACGCGATGGTGCCCCGGGGGCGCGCCGACCTGGTGGAGTCGTTCGCGTACCCGCTGCCGCTCACCGTCATCTGCGAGCTGCTCGGCGTGCCCGAGTTCGACCGGGCCGCCTTCCGCAAGCTGTCCACGGAGGCGGTGGCCCCGACCAGTGGCGAGAGCGAGTACGAGACCTTCGTCCAACTCGCCGCCTATCTCGGTGAGTTGATCGAGGACAAGCGGTGCTCCCCGCCTGCCGACGATCTGCTGAGCGCGCTGATCCGGACGACGAACGAGGACGGCGACCGGCTGTCCTCCGCCGAGCTGCGCGGTATGGCCTTCATCCTTCTCATCGCCGGCCACGAGACCACGGTGAACCTCATCACCGGGTCCGTCCACGCGCTCCTCACCCACCCCGGGCAACTCGCCGAGGTGCGGGCCGACATGAGTCTCGTCGACGCGGTCGTGGAGGAGACGTTGCGGTATGAGGGGCCGGTGGAGAACGCGACGTTCCGTTACGCCGCCGAGCCGTTGGACATCGGGGGCACGGCCATCGGCGCGGGCGACTCGGTGATGGTGTGTCTGGCCGCCGCCGATCGTGACGGTACGCGCTATTCCGATCCCGCGCCCGATCGCTTCGACATCCACCGCGATACGCGGGGACATCTCGCCTTCGGGCACGGTATTCACTTCTGCCTCGGCGCGGCGCTGGCCCGGATGGAGGCGCGGGTGGCGCTGCGTGCGCTTCTGGAGCGCTGCCCCGACCTGGCGTTGGACGGGCCGCCGGGGGAGTGGCTGCCCGGGATGCTCATACGGGGGGTGCGGAGCCTGCCCCTGCGCTGGTGAGGCCCCCTCAAGGGGACCCCCACGGTGCGGGTCCGGTGGGGCTTCTCGCGCAGTTCCCCGCGCCCCTGAAAAGCAAAGCAGGGGCTGCGCCCCGCTTCGCTTTCGGCCCGAAGGGGCCGTAGGCCCTTAAAGCGCGCGGGGAACTGCGCGACCAGCCCCACCGGGGACGCGGCCGCGATACCGGGCGGACCGTCCTCCCCGGGGCGGAACCCGAGGTGCGGGCCGGGGGCTACTCCCGGCCGCCCGGGATCTCGCCCAGGTTCACCGGCCGGTGCTCGCGCCGCGACAGCTCGCACGCCTCGGCCACCCGCAACGCGTGCAACGCCTCCCGCCCGTCGCACGGGTTCGCCCGCTCGCCCCGCACCACCTCCACGAACGCAGCGATCTCGGCCTCGTACGCCGCGGCGAACCGCTCCAGAAACCCCGTCCACGGCTTGTCCGCCGGCGGCGGCCCCGACGGCTCCGTGGACGCGACCGGCGTACGGTCGTCCAGCCCGACGACCACGGTGTCCAGCTCCCCGGCCAGCTCCAGCCGCACGTCGTACCCGGCCCCGTTCACCCGCGCCGCCGTCGCCGTGACGAGCGTCCCGTCCTCCAGCGTGAGCACGGCGACCGCCGTGTCGAGGTCGTGCGCCTCCCGGAACATGGCGTGCCCGGCGTCCGACCCGGTGGCGTACACCGTGGCGACCTCGCGCCCCGTCACCCACCGCACGATGTCGAAGTCATGGATCAGACAGTCCCGGTAGATCCCACCGGACACCGACAGATACGCCGGGGGCGGCGGCGTCTGATCGGCCGTCAGCGCCCGTACGGTGTGCAGCCGCCCGAGCCGCCCCGCGCGTACCGCCTCCCGCGCCGTGACATAGCCGGAGTCGAAGCGCCGCTGGAACCCCATCTGCAGCACCGTCCCGGCCGCGTCGACCTCGGCGAGCGCGCCTAACGTGCTCGGCAGGTCCACGGCGACGGGTTTCTCGCAGAAGACCGGGAGCCCCGAGCGTGCTGCCCGACCGATCAGTTCGCCGTGGGCCGACGTCGCGGCCGTTATGACCACGGCGTCCACACCCCATGTGAAGATCTCGTCCACGCCCGGCGCCACCGTCTCGCCGAGGCGATCCGCGAGGTCATGGGCCCGAGTCGTATCGACGTCCGTGATGATCAGAGAGCCGACATCACGGTGGCGGCTGAGGGTGGTCGCGTGAAAAGTCCCGATGCGACCCGCCCCGATGAGTCCGATGCGCATGGGAAACAAAGTGGGGTCGTACCTGCCGCCGTGTCAATGGTTTGTCCGGACAACCGAACTACGCAACTTCCCGTCAACAAGGACCGGGGCTACGCTCGGCCCGTGCCGAAACCAGAAGAGGCTCCGACCGTGCCGCTCCAGCTCAGCGTCGACCGCAGCAGCCCGGTCCCGCTCTACTTCCAGCTGTCGCAGCAGCTGGAGGCCGCGATCGAGCACGGCGAGCTGACCCCGGGCAGTCTGCTGGGCAACGAGATCGAGCTGGCCGCACGCCTGGGCCTGTCCCGCCCGACCGTCCGCCAGGCCATCCAGTCCCTGGTCGACAAGGGCCTGCTCGTACGCCGCCGAGGCGTGGGCACCCAGGTCGTCCACAGCCAGGTCAAACGCCCTCTGGAGCTCAGCAGCCTCTACGACGACCTGGAGGCCGCGGGCCAGCGCCCGGCCACCCGGGTCCTGCTCAACACCACCGTCACCGCCTCCGCCGAGGTCGCCGCCGCCCTCGCCGTCGCGGAGGGCAGCGAAGTCCACCGGATCGAGCGACTCCGTCTGGCCCACGCCGAACCCATGGCCTACCTCTGCAACTACCTCCCCACCGACCTCCTCGACCTCGACTCCCCCCAGCTGGAGGCGACGGGTCTCTACCGTCTGATGCGCGCCGCGGGCATCACCCTCCACAGCGCCCGCCAGACCATCGGCGCGAAGTCGGCGACACCGGAGGAGGCCGACCGCCTCAACGAGCCCACCAACGCACCCCTCCTCACCATGCAGCGCACCACTTTCGACGACACGGGCCGAGCGGTCGAATACGGCACCCACATCTACCGGGCATCGCGCTACTCGTTCGACTTCCAATTGCTGGTGAGGGCGTAGGCGGTCTCCGCGCCGCGCCCCTTGAGGAGCCGGGGGCGCAGCCCCGGCTCCTCAAGGGGCGCGGGGAATTGCGCGACCGGCCCCCCACCTGACCCGCACCCGAAAAACAACCCATGGCACCCCCCGCCCCCACGCCGCACCCAGCGGAGCGTTAAGGCAGAATCGGCCCGATGAGCACTTACCGCGACTTCACCCACCGCGGCTCCGCGCGGGCCACCGTCCTGCGGACCGTGGGAACGCGCGAGCGCCGCTCCCACCTGACGGCACCCCGCGTCCCCACCGTCGGCATCGACATCGGCGGCACGAAGGTGATGGCGGGCGTCGTGGACGCCGACGGCAACATCCTGGAGAAGCTCCGCACGGAGACCCCGGACAAGTCGAAGAGCCCCCAGGTCGTCGAGGACACCATCACGGAACTGGTCCTGGACCTCTCCGACCGGCACGACGTGCACGCCGTCGGCATCGGCGCCGCCGGCTGGGTGGACGCGGACCGCAACCGCGTACTGTTCGCCCCCCATCTGTCCTGGCGCAACGAGCCGCTGCGCGACCGCCTCGCCGGCCGCCTCGCCGTGCCGGTGCTGGTCGACAACGACGCCAACGCCGCCGCCTGGGCCGAGTGGCGCTTCGGCGCCGGCCGCGACGAGGACCACCTGGTCATGATCACGCTCGGTACCGGTATCGGCGGCGCGATCCTGGAGGACGGCCAGGTCAAGCGCGGCAAGTTCGGTGTCGCGGGCGAGTTCGGCCATATGCAGGTCGTGCCCGGCGGCCACCGCTGCCCGTGCGGCAACCGCGGCTGCTGGGAGCAGTACAGCTCGGGGAACGCCCTGGTCAGAGAGGCCCGCGAACTCGCGGCGGCCGACTCCCCGGTGGCGTACGGGATCATCGAGCACGTCAAGGGGAACATCGCCGACATCACCGGCCCGATGATCACCGAGCTGGCCCGTGAGGGCGACGCGATGTGCATCGAGCTGCTCCAGGACATCGGCCAGTGGCTCGGCGTCGGCATCGCCAACCTGGCCGCCGCCCTCGACCCGTCCTGCTTCGTCATCGGCGGCGGTGTCTCGGCCGCCGACGACCTGCTGATCGGCCCGGCCCGGGACGCCTTCCGCCGCCATCTCACCGGCCGCGGCTACCGCCCCGAGGCCCGGATCGCGCGCGCCCAGCTCGGCCCCGAGGCCGGCATGGTGGGCGCCGCCGACCTCGCCAGACTCGTCGCCCGCCGCTTCCGCCGCGCCAACCGGCGCAGAGTCGAGCGATACGAGCGGTACGCGCGGTACGTGGAGGCCCGCCGCACCACCCAGGACTCCGCGTGACCGCCTCGGTGCCGCGCCAGGGCTCCTCACCTGAGGAGCCGGAGCGGCCCGCCGAGGACCGCCGTCACCGCAACCGCCGCCGGGCGCTCACCCTGGCGATCATCGTGCTGCTCATCGGCGTACCCGCCGGCTATCTGGTCATCTCCGCCAACCAGAGCCGCGACAGCGGCAAGGACAAGGAGAAGAAGTACTCGGCGACCGGCCTCACCGCCCACTGGCCCTCCCGGGTCCAGCAGCGCCTCTACCAGGTGCCGATCCCGCCGTACTCCAAGCACGTCGCGTACTACGAGACGAACAACTGGAAGACCAGCCGTCTCTATGTGCAGTTCTATACGAGCAACGAGGGCCTGGAGAGCTTCCTCAACCAGATCGGCACGGGCACGGCCGACCTGGAACGGGACGAGATGGCCATCAACTCCCGCGACCGGGGCATCGTCGGCTGGGACTTCACCGGCACCGGCCCCTGGTACGGCCTGATCAGCCACCAGAAGAACCCGGCGCCCACCCACGACATCGTCGTGAACCGGACGAACCCGGACCATCCGATGGTGTACGTGGTCTCCCGCACCGTGCCCTGACCAGCGGAAACCCCGGTCAGGACGGGCGCGCGCACGGTGGCCGGGGCCGATTGTCAGACCCCGCCCGTAGAGTCGGAGACAGCTGATCGAGTCGACGGCAGCTGATCCGAGCCGGAGTGAGACGGCTCGTCCGACCGAAGGGCGGGAGGTGACCGGACGTATGCGGGACATGGCTGTTCCCGAGGCCGACACGGCCGTCCCCGTCCGGCTGGCCGCCGTCTTCCTCCCGGCCCCGCTGCCCCGTCACAGCCGGTTCGCGTTCTGGGACCCGGCGGGCGGCGAGCCGCCACCGGGCGCCACCGAGGACCTCACGGTCGTACGACCGCACGGCTCCGGAGCCCGCAGAGGCACCGTCCCCGCCGTGTGCCTGCCGGTCGGCGAAGCCCTCCCCCTGCTCACCCGCGCCCGCCGCGACCCCGCCGCCCACCCCGCCACGGCCTGCTGGGGCGCCGCCGCGCTGCACGCACTGCGTCTGATCGCCCGGGGACGCCTGCTGCCGGGACTGACCGCCGACGGGTACGACGCGTGGCGGGCGGGCCCGCTCGACCCGGACGACATCGCGCACCTCAGGGCCGTCGCCGCTGCCCTGCCGTACGAGGGCCACGCCGTCCCGCTGCCCAGCAGGGGACCGCTGCGGCTGCCCGAGCCGGAGCCGCTGATGCGGTCCTTCCTCGACGCGGTCGCCGACACACTCCCGCGTGGCCCGGCGGCGCCGTACGTCTCCGGGAAACCGTTCGCCGCGCACACCGGGCAGCGGCTGCCGCACGCACGCGACTGGGCGGCCGAGGTCGCCGCCGGCATGGACGCGGGCGTCCGTATCTCCCTGCGCCTCGACCTGGCGGCACACGACCTCTTCGACGACAGCGAGGGCGCCTCGCGGGCGGGCGCGGCCGTCGTCCAGGTGCACAGCCTCGCCGACCCCACGCTCGTCGTCGACGCCGCCGCGCTGTGGGCGGGCGACGCGGACGCGGCGTTCGGGCCCCGCGCGCGCGTGGACGCGGCCCTCGCCGTGCGCCGCGCGGCCCGCGTCTGGCCGCCCCTGGACCGGCTCTCCGAGCAGGACGTCCCCGATGTCCTCGCCCTCTCCGAGGACGAGCTGTCCGACCTGCTCGGCGTCGCCGCGACCCGGCTCGGCGCGGCCGGTGTCGCCGTGCACTGGCCCCGGGACCTGGCCCACGACCTGAGCGCCCGCGCCGAGGTGAGCACCGCGCCCGGCTCCGCCACGGACGGCACCGGTTTCTTCGAGAGCGAGGAACTACT
Source organism: Streptomyces sp. NPDC001868 (assembly GCF_040297125.1). NCBI lineage: Bacteria > Bacillati > Actinomycetota > Actinomycetes > Kitasatosporales > Streptomycetaceae > Streptomyces > Streptomyces sp. NPDC001868. Next base: position 116,302 of record NZ_JBEOYO010000015.1, read on the forward strand.
GCGTTTCCGCTGGCAGTTGGCGCTCGGCGGCGACCCGCTCACCGAGGCCGAGATGGACACCCTCGCCGAGGCCCACCGACCGATCGTCCGCCTCCGCGACCAGTGGGTCCTCGTCGACCCGGCCCTCGTCCGCAAGGCCCGCAAACGCGAACTGGGCCTGCTGGACCCGGTGGACGCCCTGTCCATGGCCCTCGCCGGCACCGCCGAGATCGACGGCGAGACGGTGGAGGCGGTACCGGTCGGCGCGCTGGCGGCCCTCCGCGACCGGCTCACGGCGGGCATCGGCCCCGTCGACCCGCCCCCCGGCCTCTCCGCCACGCTCCGCGACTACCAACTCCGGGGCCTGGCCTGGCTGGACCTCATGACCTCCCTCGGCCTCGGCGGCTGCCTCGCCGACGACATGGGCCTCGGCAAGACGATCACGGTCATCGCCCTCCATCTGCGCCGCGCCCGCCCCGAACCCACCCTGGTCGTCTGCCCCGCCTCCCTGCTGGGCAACTGGCAGCGCGAGATCACCCGCTTCGCCCCCGGCGTCCCCGTCCGCCGCTTCCACGGCCCCGACCGCACCCTGGACGACCTCGACGGCGGCTTCGTCCTCACCACCTACGGCAGCATGCGCTCGACCGCCGCCCACCTCGCCGAGCAGCCCTGGGGCATGGTCGTCGCCGACGAGGCCCAGCACGTCAAGAACCCCTACTCGGCGACGGCGAAGGCCCTGCGCACGATCCCGACCCCCGCGCGCGTGGCCCTCACCGGCACCCCCGTCGAGAACAACCTCTCCGAGCTGTGGGCCCTCCTCGACTGGACGACCCCGGGACTCCTCGGCCCCCTGAAGTCCTTCCGCGCCCGCCACGCCCGCGCCGTGGAGAACGGCGAGGACCAGGAGGCCGTGACCCGCCTCGCCCGTCTGGTCCGCCCCTTCCTCCTCCGCCGCAAGAAGTCCGACCCGGGCATCGTCCCCGAGCTCCCGCCCAAGACCGAGACCGACCACCCCGTCCCCCTCACCCGCGAACAGGCCGCCCTGTACGAGGCCGTCGTCCGCGAGTCGCTGCTCGCCATCGAGACAGCACAGGGCATCGCCCGCCGGGGCCTGGTCCTGAAACTCCTGGGCGCCCTGAAGCAGATCTGCGACCATCCCGCGCTCTACCTGAAGGAGGAGCCGGGCGCCGCCACCGAGGAACGCCTCGCCGCCCGCTCCGGCAAACTGGCCCTGCTGGACGAGCTGTTGGACACGCTCCTCTCCGAGGACGGCTCCGCGCTGGTCTTCACCCAGTACGTCGGCATGGCCCGCCTGATCACCGCGCACCTCGCCGCCCGCGCGGTCCCGGTCGAGCTGCTGCACGGCGGCACACCGATCAAGGACCGCGAGCACATGGTGGACCGTTTCCAGAGCGGGGCGACCCCGGTCCTGGTCCTGTCCCTGAAGGCGGCCGGCACCGGCCTGAACCTCACCCGCGCCGGCCATGTCGTCCACTTCGACCGCTGGTGGAACCCGGCCGTCGAGGAGCAGGCCACCGACCGCGCCTACCGCATCGGCCAGACCCAGCCCGTCCAGGTCCACCGCCTCATCACCGAGGGCACCATCGAGGACCGCATCGCCGAGATGCTGGAATCCAAGCGGGCCCTCTCCGACGCCATCCTCGGCTCCGGCGAGGCGGCCCTCACAGAGCTGACCGACCGCGAACTGACCGACCTGGTGTCACTGCGGAGGCCGACGTGAGCGGGGGTGCGAGGACGCCGGGGAACGCGAAAGACTCGGAGATCCCGGAGATCCCGGAGATCCCGGAGATCCCGGAGATCCCGGAGACCCCGGAGACCCCGGAGATCCCGGAGATCCCTCGGGAGGAGACCGACGCGATGCCGCTGTCCGCCGAGGGGGACGCGGGAGCGTTGGGCGACGTGGCAGGGCTGGGGGACGCGGGAGCGCCGGGGGGCACGGGAGGGCTGGGGGACGAGGGAGCGTTGAGGGACGCGGGAATGCTGGGGGACACGGGCGGACCGGGGGACGAGGACGGCCCGGACTCCGGTGCGCCCGTGTCCCGTCCCGCCGACGCGGCCCGCCGGGCGTTGCGGGCGGCGCGGGGGCGGGACAGGCACGGGGCCGACACCGGTGATCAACGGGGTGCGGGCGCGGCGCCGGGCGCGGCGAGGCGGAAGGGGGCGGCCGGAGTGCCGGCAGCCCCGGGTGCCACCCCTCGGCCGGGCGACGCGGCACGGGAGGCGTTGCGGCGGGCCGCGCACCGCACCTCCGCCGAGCCTGAGGACGCCCGGCTCGGCGCCGGGCCCGATTCCGCTGCTCGGGCCGACGAGCGGACGAAGCTTGGCGCGCGCCCGGGCGGGGAGTCCCAGGTCGGCTCCGGGTCCGGTGACGGCGGTGCGCCTAGTGAGCGGACCGCGCCCACGGCTCGTGCCGGCGACGAGGGCCAGCCCATGGCTCGCCCCGCTGAGGAGGCTACCAAGCCCGGTGCTCGCCCTGGCGACAGCGCCGAACCCGCCCCCCGCCCCGGCGACATCGCCCGGGAAGCCCTGCGGGCGGCTCGTGATGCCGCCGAGCGGGCTCGTGTCGAGGCGGAGGGCACGCGGGCGCGGGGTGAGGGCGAAGGGGAGGGAGGTCGAGCCGGGCGGCGGGTCCTCGGTCCCACGCCAACTCGGTTGGGGCGAGGTACCCGTAGCGGAGCCGGGGGAGGCCGGGTCTCAGGGGGCGTGCGGGGAGATCGGGCCGCCGGAAGCGTCCCCGGCGGCTGGGCTTCGGACAGCGTGCCGGGCGACCGGACCGCGCGAAACCGGGCTCGTGAGGTACGTGAACTGCTCGCCGACGCCTTCAAGTTGCCCTCCGAGGACCAGGAACCCGACGAGCCCTCCACGGTGGGCCCCGACACCGATGGACACGGCGGTGCTTCGGCGGCGCCGGGTGAGGTCCACACCTCGCCGTCACCTCGTGAGCGCGTGACCCGCGACAGCGCGTCCCAAGGCCCCGCCGCCCCCGGCCCCACCACCCACGCCCCGTCCCCCGGCACAGGCGACCCCTCCGTACACCGGGTGCGCTCCGCACCCGCACCCTCATCCGAAGCCGAAGCCGAAGCCGAAGCCGAAGCCGAAGCCGAAGCCGAAGCCGCACCCGAAGCCGTCCTCCCCCCTGGCTCCGCCCCGCCCAGCACCACGCAGTCGGCCCCCCACCTCCCCGCGCCCCCCGAACCGGACGCCCCCATCACCCCCCGCGTCCCCCGCACCATGGCCGCCCCCTCCCGGGACGGCGAACTGCGGCGCACGTTCCGCCCGTTCCCGCCGCGCCCATCGGCCGGGGAGGCGTTCGCGGAGAGTTGGTGGGGCAACGCGTGGGTGGCGGCGCTGGAGGAGGGCGCGTTGGACGCGGCGCGGCTGGCGCGTGGGCGGGCGTACGCCGACAAGGGGCACGTGGACGCGGTCACCGTCACGCCGGGGCTGGTGCTCGCCTATGTGCACGGCAGCAGGGCGCGGCCGTACCGGGTGCAGGTCCGCCTGCGGACCCTGGACGACGACGAATGGGACCGCTTCCTGGACGCGGCGGCGGAGCAACCGGCCCACATCGCCGCACTGCTGGACAAGGAACTGCCGCACACCCTCGCCGGACCGGAGGCCGGCCGCGGCGTGCGCCTGTTGCCCGGCCCCGGGGAGCTCGAACCCCGTTGCAGCTGCCCCGACTTCGGGCACCCCTGCAAGCACGCCGCCGCGCTCTGCTACCAGACGGCGCGACTGCTGGACGAGGACCCGTTCGTGCTGTTGCTGCTGCGGGGCCGGGGCGAGCGGGAGACGCTCGACGCGTTGTCGCGGCGCAACGCGGCCCGTGCGGCGCGCGCCGCGCAGGACCAGGAACCCGCACCGCTCCCCGGCGTCCGGGCCCGCGACGCCCTCGCCCCGCGCACCCTCCCACCGCTGCCCGCCCCGCTGCCCCCGCCCCCGCACCCGGAGCAGCCCCCGGTGTACCCGGGCGCGCCCGGCGGCCCGGACCCGTTCGTGTTGGACCAGTTGGCCACCGACGCGGCGGCCCGCGCGCACACGCTGCTCACCACCGGACGCGACCCGGTGGCCGAACTGTCGCTGTGGCAGGACGCGGTACGGCTCGCCGCCGCCCGCCCCGGCTCCGGTCTCACCGCCACGACCCGCGCCCTCTACTCGTCCCTGGCCGCGGCCACCGGGCGTACCTCCGCCGACCTGGCCCGCGCGGTCGCCGCCTGGCGCCAGGGCGGCCCGGAGGGCCTGGCGGTCCTGGAGGAGCCCTGGGACCCGCCCGCCGGCCGCTTCGACCGCGCCCGCCCCCTGCTCCTCGCCGCCGACCTCCCGGCCTTCCGCCCCTGGCGCAACCACCTCACCCACCCCCGGGGCCACGTCCAACTCCGCCTGGGCCGCGACGGCCTCTGGTACGCGTACGAGTCCGAACCGGGCCACGACGACTGGTGGCCACGAGGCATACCGGACCTCGACCCGGTCGGCGCACTGACCGGCCTGGGCGCGACCGACGACTGACGACCGACGACTGACGACGCCGGGCTCCGCCCCGCCCGAGCTGAGAAGCACACCCCCGACCCGCGACGCACACCGCACGCCCCACGACACGCACCCCCGCCCCGTCACGCGCCCACGCGCACACCCCTCACGCCCCGCGACACGCAGGGATATTTGTTCGACACCCGCGTCGGTCACCCCGTGCGGGCGGTATGCCCGGCCTGTGACCTGCGCTCCGGTGAAGACGGTGTGAGAGTTGCCCGCTGATGTTCGGGAGTCGTGCGGGCGTATTCGGGGGCCTGGGACCGAGCACCGAGGAAGGGACGTTAGCGTGGAGCGGTGAGTGAGACGCAAACCCCCGCCCTCCAGTATCGGTTCGACGGGCCGGACGACGCCCCGGTCCTGATCCTCGGGCCCTCGCTCGGCACGACCTGGCACATGTGGGATCGCCAGATCCCCGAACTGACCAAACAGTGGCGGATCTTCCGCTTCGACCTGCCGGGCCACGGCGGCGCGCCCGCGTACCCGGGCGGCTCGGTCACCGAGCTGGCCACGCGGCTGCTGGCGACGCTCGACGCCGTCGGCGTGCAGCGGTTCGGCTACGCGGGCTGCGCGCTCGGCGGCGCCATCGGTGCCGAACTCGCCCTGCGCCACCCCGAACGCATCGCCTCGCTCGCGCTGATCGCCGCCTCGCCCCGCTTCGGCACGGCCGACGAGTTCCGCCAGCGCGGAGTGATCGTCCGGACGAACGGCCTCGACCCGATCGCCCGTACGTCCCCGGACCGCTGGTTCACCGGCGGGTTCGCGGCGGCGCAGCCCGCGATCACCGAGTGGGCCGTGCAGATGGTCCGCACCACCGACCCCGGCTGCTACATCGCCGCCTGCGAGGCGCTCGCCTCCTTCGACGTGCGCGCCGAACTCGGCCGTATCGGCGTGCCCACCCTCGTCCTCGTCGGCTCCGACGACCAGGTCACCGGCCCCGCCGAGGCCCGTACGCTCGTCGCGGGCATCCCGGACGCCCGGCTCGCCGTCGTCCCCGGCGCCTCGCACCTCGTGCCGGTCGAGCAGCCCGCCGCCGTCACCGACCTCCTGGTCCGCCACTTCTCCACGGCCTGGCAGCCCGCCTACGACTCCGCCACCGGCCAGGTCGCCATCCCGGCGGCCCCGGTCAAGCCGGCCCTCGCCGCCGTCCCGCCGCAGATGGGGCCGGTCGCCGAGATCGCCCCGGCCGCCGCCCAGCCCGAGGCGATGGGGAGACCGGACCCGTACGACGCCGGGCTCAAGGTCCGCCGTGAGGTGCTCGGCGACGCGCATGTCGACCGGGCGCTGGCCTCGGCGGACGAGTTCTCCGGCGACTTCCAGGAGTTCATCACCCGCTATGCCTGGGGCGAGATCTGGGACCGGCCCGGCCTCGACCGTCGCTCCCGCAGCTGTGTCACGCTGACCGCCCTCGTCGCCGGCGGACATCTGGACGAACTCGCCTTCCACACCCGTGCCGCCCTGCGCAACGGCCTCACCCCGATCGAGATCAAGGAAGTCCTCCTCCAGGCCGCCGTCTACTGCGGGGTCCCGGCCGCGAACAGCGCGTTCCGGGTGGCCCAGCAGGTCATCCGCGAGGAGACCACCCCCGAGGAGTGAGCCGCCGGCCGGTCACCGGGGGCAGGATGGAGTCATGACCATCAAGCTCACGAAGAAGTCGCACGCCTGCGTCCGTCTGGAGAAGGACGGACGCACGCTCGTCATCGACCCGGGCGGGTTCAGCGAGGAGGACGCGGCGATCGGCGCGGACGCGGTCCTGGTCACGCACGAGCACGCCGACCACTTCGACGAGGGACGGCTGCGGGCGGCCCTGGAGGGCAACCCGGCCGCCGAGATCTGGACGCTGGCCGCCGTCGCCGAGAAGATCTCCGCCGCCTTCCCCGGCCGGGTGCACACCGTCGGCCACGGCGACACGTTCACCGCCGCCGGGTTCGACGTCCAGGTCCACGGCGAACTCCACGCCGTCATCCACCCCGACATCCCGCGCATCACCAACGTCGGCTACCTCGTCGACGACGGCCGTGTCTTCCACCCCGGCGACGCCCTCACCGTCCCCGACCACGCCGTCGAGACGCTGATGCTCCCCGTGATGGCCCCCTGGAGCAAGATCTCCGAGGTCATCGACTACGTCCGCGAGGTAAAGCCGCAACGGGCGTACGACATTCACGACGCGCTCCTCACGGACCTCGCCCGCCCCATCTACGACCGCCAGATCGGCGCCCTGGGCGGCGCGGAGCACCTGCGCCTGGCCCCCGGCGCCTCGGCGCACGTCTGAGGGCGGCCTCGGAACCGGGCGGGACGGGCGTTGTCGGACCCGCCCGGTAGGTTGTGAGGCATGCGCATCGCGACCTGGAACGTGAACTCGATCACCGCCCGCCTCCCGAGGCTCCTGGCCTGGCTGGAGAGCAGCGGCACGGACGTGCTCTGCCTCCAGGAGGCCAAGATCGCCGAGGAGGGCTTCCCGTTCGACGCCCTGCGCGAGGCGGGCTACGAGGCGGCGGTGCACGCGACGGGGCGGTGGAACGGCGTGGCGGTGATCTCCCGCGCGGGCATCGAGGACGTCGTCAAGGGCCTGCCCGGCGATCCCGGCTACGACGGCTCCGTGGAGCCCCGCGCGATCGCCGCGACCTGCGGCCCGGTCCGCGTCTGGTCGGTGTACGTGCCGAACGGCCGCGAGGTCGACCACCCGCACTACGCGTACAAGCTCCAGTGGTTCGAGGCCCTCAAGGCGACCGTCGCCGGTGACGCGGCCGGCAGCCGCCCCTTCGCGGTCATGGGCGACTACAACGTGGCGCCGACGGACGACGACGTGTACGACGTCGCCGCCTTCGAGGGCCTCACCCATGTCACCCCGGCCGAGCGCGCCGCCCTCGCCTCCCTCCGCGAGGCCGGCCTCTCCGACGTCGTCCCCCGCCCCCTCAAGTACGACCACCCCTACACCTACTGGGACTACCGCCAGCTCGCCTTCCCGAAGAACCGGGGCATGCGCATCGACCTGGTCTACGGCAACGAGGCGTTCGCGAAGGCCGTGACCGACTCGTACGTGGACCGGGAGGAGCGCAAGGGCAAGGGCGCGTCGGACCATGCGCCGGTGGTGGTGGACCTGGAGGTGTAGCCCCCGGCGGTCTCAGAGGAGCCTCAGCTCCACCGACTCGGCCAGTGCCGCCAGCCCCGCCTCGTTCGGATGCAGATGGTCCCCGCTGTCGTACGCGGGAAGCAGCCGGGCCGGCTTCTCCGGGTCCCGGAGCACCGTGTCGAAGTCCAGGACCCCGTCGAAGTCCTCGTTGCCCCGGATCCACTCGTTCACCGCGACCCGGTGGGCGTCGGCGGCGGCCGTGCAGCGGGCCTCGCCCGCGCACGGGGCGATGGTCGCCACGAGCATGCGCAGCCCCCGATCGTGCCCCCGGGCCGCGATCTCCCGCAGCCCGGCGACGACCTCGTCCGACGTCGCGCCCCAGCGAACGTCGTTGACGCCCTGGAAGACGACGACGGTACGGGCGGAGGTCTGGGCGAGGACGTCACGGTCGAGGCGGTGCAGGGCGCTCACACCGCCCGTGTCGGTGGAGACGCCGTCGCCGGGATAGCGGTCGGTGACCACGCGGTTCGCCGAGATCCCCTGGTTGAGGACGCCGTAGTGCGGGACCTCGTCCTGGCTCAGCAGCCGCCCGGCCAGCACGTCCGGCCACCGCCGGTTCGCGTCGACCGTCGTCCGCTCCCCGTCGGTGATCGAGTCCCCGAGGAGCACGACGGAGCCCGGCCCGCCGCCCACGTCCACACCGGTCAGCAGCGGCCAGGTGGTGGTCGTGGAGGTGTACGCCACCGCCGAGCCGTCGGCCGCGTGGTTCCCGGGCTCGCTGACGTACGAGGTCTGCTGGGCGAGCCGGTGGACGGGCGCGGCCGTCACCGTGCCGGGCAGATGGAAGCTCACCAGCAGGTTGGTGTCCGGGGGCACCTCGAAGCCCAGCGGATCGCTGAACGCCTGGGCGCCCGCCGGGATCTCGGTGCCCGCCGCGCCCCCGAACGACAGCGGCACCGGCGCGCTCCGGGCGCTCGCCCCCGCCGCCTGCAACGCCACGGTCGCGCCGCCCACCCGTACCGGCGCCGACGCGAAGGTGTTGTCGAGCCGGATGCGCACCCGGGGACCACCCGCCGAGGTGTGGACGACGAGCCGCAGCGTCCGGTCGGTCCAGGGGCCGACGGCCGTGTAGCCGGAGGTGGAGGCGGCCCAACCGCCGCTCCAGCCGCGCGACTCGGGGCGCACGGACAGGGCGAACACATGCAGGTCCCGGTTGCGCGGCAGGGTCACCGAGGCGACCTCGCGGCCCCGCGCGACCGGCACGGTGACGACGTACAGCCGCGCCTTCTCGGCGAGTTGACCGCCGGGGGTGTTGATGTGGGGGAGGGCCACGGCCTTGGTGGCGAGCGGGCCGGTGCGCCAGTCCGGGGCGGTGAGCCGGTACGCGGAGCGGGCGCCGTTCGTGTAGCGGACCGTGCCGCTGCCGGTCGCGTTCGCGCCGCCCGTGGCGGCGACCAGGAAGGCGAGGGCGTCGCCCCGGCCCCGTACACGGACGGACTGGCCGGCGGCGCGTACGTTGTCGGGCTCGCCCGCCGTGCGGCGCGGCCAGGTCAGGCGTGCGCCCTGGACGGTCAGCGCGCGCCCGGGCGTCCACCCGGCGGCCGTCAGGTCGGCGGCCGAGAGGGAGCCGCCGGAGCCGTCGAAGTCGGCCCCGGCGGGCCGGGCGTCGTCGCTGACCGCCCGGTTGTCGAAGAGGCGTTCCAGCGGCGCCGGTTCGGCCGCTCCGGTACCGGCGGCCCGGGCGGTGGCGACGGGTGCGGCCGTCGCCACCAGTGCCAGTACGACGGCCGTTCCCCAGACGCGTCGGCGCACGCGTGACCCCTCCCGCTCGCTGATGACCATGATGGCGACGATGACGACGGACGCGACATCGGTACGACTCGGTACAACGATGAGACGACAGTTGCGTCATGAAGCTAAAGAGGCGTCAGGAACCCGTCAATGAGGCGGACGCCAACTGCGGGCGAACTCCCGTCGAACAGGCGGTCCCCGCGCGCCTGTGGTGCGAAGGGTGAGGTGGATGACACGCTGAGCGCATGAACATCTCTTTCCTGGGCAACTGGCGCAAGAGGCGTGACCCCGCGTTCGGGGTCGCGGTGTTCACCGGCGGCGACGGTGACGACGACGGTCACGAGGGACTCGCCGAACTCCTCTCCGAATGCGAACTGCTGCGCGCGCAGGCGGCTCAGGCCGGCGTCCGACTCGACGACTCCGCCGACTCCCTGGAAGAACTCGACCAGCTCGTCCCGCGCTGGCGCGACTACGACGAGGAGACCGTGACCTGGCTCGGGAACGACGCCGGGCTCTACCTGGGCACGGTCGTCGTACGGACGGTCCCGGGCGCCCGTTGGGAGATCTGGCCCCAGGGGCAGCCGGTGGTGCGTCTGGCGTCCGGCCGTGAGATCGACGTGGTCGAGGCGGGCCGCGAGTGGGCCGCCAGCGGCGCGCCGGAACTCTCCCAGCTGTACGCCGAGGTCGCGGAGGGATGAGGCTTTCTGTAGCGCCGAATCCTGAAAATACTGCTAATCCTTGAGCGTGCGTGTCGTGTACGGGGGCAACTGCCCTCCGGATAGTTTGCGGCACCTGCGACACAACACGGCACGGCCGAGAGCGAGTAGGGCGGGCAGGGCATGGCGGGCGAACCGCTGATCGAGATGCGCGACGTGAACAAGTACTTCGGCGAGCTGCATGTCCTTCAGGACATCGACCTCACCGTCGCCAAGGGGGAGGTGGTCGTGGTCATCGGCCCGTCGGGGTCGGGGAAGTCGACGCTGTGCAGGGCGATCAACCGGCTGGAGCCCATCCGCTCCGGCACGATCCTGCTCGACGGGCAGCCGCTGCCGGACGAGGGCAAGGCCCTCGCGGCACTGCGCGCGGACGTCGGCATGGTCTTCCAGTCCTTCAACCTCTTCGCCCACAAGACGGTCCTGCAGAATGTGTCGCTCGGTCAGATCAAGGTCCGCAAACGGAAGAAGGACGCGGCCGACGCCCGCTCCCGTGAACTCCTCGACCGTGTCGGCCTCGCCGACCAGGCGCCGAAATACCCGGCGCAGCTCTCCGGCGGCCAGCAGCAGCGCGTGGCCATCGCCCGCGCTCTCGCCATGGACCCCAAGGTGATGCTCTTCGACGAGCCGACCTCGGCCCTCGACCCCGAGATGATCAGTGAAGTCCTCGACGTCATGCAGCAGTTGGCGCGCGAGGGCATGACCATGGTCGTAGTCACCCATGAGATGGGCTTCGCCCGTTCCGCCGCCAACCGTGTCGTCTTCATGGCGGACGGCCGGATCGTCGAGGACCGCGCTCCGGACGCGTTCTTCACGACCCCGGAGAGCGACCGTGCCAAGGACTTTCTCTCCAAGATCCTCAAGCACTGACCACCGCCACTGGACCGGGCGCGGGCCTCGACTACGATGAGCGGTTCATCCACTTGGGGTGAGCGAGGCCGTGGACGCCACCCCGGCCGAGAAAGGGACGCTGCTGCCAGGCGCGCAGTAGCCAGGGGCCAGGCCCGCCCGGCGGCAGCCGGAGATCACTGTTCGCGCAGCGGGATCGACACGTACGACGGGTCGTTCGGCGGCGAGGAGAAGGTCAGCTGCGCGCCGGTCGGGTTGTGCTCGATGTAGAGCGGGTCGACCGTGTCGACGACCAGGGCGAGACGGTGGCCCGCCGGAACGTCGTAGGCCGTGGAGAGCAACTCCAGGTCCACGCCGAACGGCTTGCCGGGCGTCTCGCCGTGGAAGGTGTACGGCGCGTGGCTGACCAGCTTGCCGAGGCCGAGCGGGCCCACGTCGTACAGGTAGGCGACGAGGGTGCCGCTCTCCTTGGTGGCCGTGACCGTGGTGTGCAGCTTGGCGGTACCGCGCACGGCCCGTGCCTTCCGGGACTTCTCCGACTGCCACACGGCCGCCCAGCGGCGCGGCAGCAGCGGAACGGAGGCCATGGGCGGGAGTTGGGCCACCTGGTCGAGGATGCTGGACAGGAAGATGATCCCGCCGTTCGCGCCCGAGTCGACGTTCGCGCGGATCGTGGTGCCGCTCGACAGGGCGATCTTCTCGCGGGTCGCGGTGACCGACTTCCAGTCCGGGTAGCCCTCGAAGGCGCCGCCGGTACGGGACTTGAGCCGGACGGGCTGCTCGCGGTCGATGCCGTTGGGCGTGCCCTTGAGGTAGCGGTCGAACCAGCGTTGAGTGTCCGTCCACACGTCGTTGGGCAGCCCGAACAGTCCGGTCGCCTCCGTGGTGGCGTGGTCGCCGGGGCGCAGCTCCAGCCGCTTGGGGCCGGTGAGCTTCTCGTAGAAGTCGGCGTACTGGTTGGGCGGGAAGATCGAGTCGCCCCAGGCGTTGGCGAGCATGACCGCCGTGCCGTTGGTGTTGAGCTGGTCCAGATAGGTCTCGGGGGAACGTTTCTTCCCCCAGGCGATCATGTCTCCCTCCTTGTCCAGGTTGGAGGCGTAGAAGTCCTTGAAGATCTGCTGGAGTTCGGGGCCCTGGCGGCCGGTGATCCGTCCGGCGCCGTCCAGCAGGGCGGAGGCCTGGACGTGCTGGGTGCGTCCGCCGTAGATCGAGTCGATCAGGTCCGCCCAGCCGCTGAGCGCGGCGACCGCCTTGACGCGCTTGTCGTGGGCGGCGGTGAGCAGGCTGATGCCCGCGCCGTACGACAGCCCCGCCATGCCGATGTGCTCGGCGTCGGCCGGGGTGTTGGCGAGGGCCCAGTCGATCACCCTGGACGCGTCGGCGGTGTCGGGTGGCCCCGCGACCTCTATGTATCCGCCGGACTCCCAGAAGCCGCGGACGTTGTAACTGACCACGACATATCCGGCGTCGGCGAGTTTCCGCGCCTGCGCCAGATACTCGATCCGGGGAAGGCCCCAGCTCGTGGGCAGCACGAGGAGCGGGTACGCGCGCGAGGTGTCGGCGGGTGCGACGACATTGGCCTTGAGGACCGTGCCGCCGTCGCCCTCGATGTCGACGAAGCGGGTGGTGGGGCCGGCGGCGGTGCCGGAGGCCGCCTGGGCGACGGGGGCGAGGCCGAGGGCCGTACCGGCGACCAGGGCGGCCGAGACGGCGCCCACGGCGCTCGTACGCAGAGCCCTGGCTGTACGCGATGTGGTGCCGTGCGGGTGTCTCATGGGTCGCTCCTCACTCGTGTAAGTGCAAAGTGACCCGACGGTAACCGGACTCCCTTACCGGAAGTAACTCCTCGGTAAGTTACGTGACGGTAACGTTCAGCGGTGAATGGGGCGGCGGTCCCTAGGAGGCGCGGTGCGAGATCTGGGCCGGGGCCGACGGCGCCGGTGCCGGGCTCTGGGCCGCCCGGGTGACGTCCGCGACGAGCTCGACCACGTCGGGGCCATACGCCTGGGAGTTGACGACCTTCAGGAGGAGTACGAAGGTGCCGGTGCCGTACTTGCGGTGCAGGCGCTCGTGGTTGCGGGCGAGGTAGCGGGTGGCCGCCTGGTTGGTGATCGCGCGCTGACCGCAGAAGAGGAAGACGGGCCGGGCCTGGTCCGGCTGGCCGGTGGTGAGCCGGGCGAGGATCACGTGCTCGGTGATGCCGGGGTCCAGGCGGTACTGCTCGCTGCCGACGTGCAGGGCGACCCGGTCGGGGCCGGGCTCGGGGTCGAGGTTGAAGTGGATGCCCGGCAGCATGGCCGCTATGTGGGCGGCCATACGGCGGTTCGAACCGGGCCCTCCCACACAGAACTCGGTGCGTTCGCCGAAGCCCTGCTGTGCGGCGTCCTGCGTGATGATCTGCGCGTGCGCGCCGCAGTCCTTGATCAGCGCGGAGAGCTCCAGCAGGGCGAACACGTCGAAGCGGTGCACGGCCAGGTTCGCGGTCGACGGATCGCGGCTGACCACCAGCAAGGACTCGGAGCTGTCGGGCAGCCCGAAGAACGTCTGCTTGCGGCGGAGCTTCCGCTTCCACAGGTACGTCCGGAAGAACCAGCCCACCGAGGCACTGAGCCCGGCCGCGATCACGCCGAGGACGATATTGCGCACGTCGTCATTCATGGCCGCGCATGGTAGCGGGCGCGGCCGAACACTGTCCGAATCCCTGTCCGATTTCATGCCCGGTGCCCCGGTTCGACGTGCCGTTGCGGGAGTGTCGCGGGACCGCCGGATGGCCGAGACACCGCTGACGGGGCCGTGGGGCCCGCGTTACTCTGCGCGGACGGTCCTTGACTGGAGGTACGGATGCGTCTGCGTCGCCCTGTCGCGCGGAAACTGGCTGTACTGGCGGCAACGTCCGCCGTGGTGTCGGTGGGGGCGGCCCCGCCGACCTCCGCCACGGCGGACACCGTCGAGAAGGTTCCGGTCGCCGTCGGCTACGGCGGTGCCGTCTCCAGCGTCGACCCGGACGCCTCCGCCGCCGGTATCGAGGTGCTCCGCAGGGGCGGCAACGCGGTGGACGCGGCCGTCGCCACCGCCGCCGCGCTCGGCGTCACCGAGCCCTACTCGGCGGGCATCGGCGGGGGCGGCTACTTCGTCTACTACGACGCCGGGTCCCGTTCGGTGCACACCATCGACGGCCGGGAGACCGCGCCGCTGAGCGCCGGGGAGGATCTCTTCCTGGAGAACGGCCAGCCGATCCCGTTCGCCGAGGCCGTCACCAGCGGACTGAGCGTCGGCACGCCCGGCACCCCGGCCACCTGGCAGACCGCGCTGCGGAGTTGGGGCAGCGAGCCGCTCGGGAAGCTGCTGAAGCCCGCCGAGAAGCTCGCCCGCGACGGGTTCACCGTCGACGCGACCTTCCGCGCCCAGACCGCCTCCAACGAGGCCAGGTTCCGCAACTTCCCGGCCACGGCGGAGCTCTACCTCCCCGGCGGGCAGCTGCCGGTGGTCGGCTCGACCCTGAAGAACCCCGATCTGGCCCGCACCTACGCCGAGTTGGGCCGCAAGGGCGTCGGAGCCCTCTACCGGGGCGACCTCGCGCAGGACATCGTCGACACGGTCAACAAGCCCCCGGTGGACCCCGGTTCGGGCTACAACGCCCGGTCCGGCGACCTGACCACCACGGACCTCGCCACCTACCGCGCCAAGCGCCAGGCGCCCACGAAGGCGTCGTACCGGGGTCTCGGTGTCTACGGGATGGCGCCCTCGTCCTCCGGCGGCACGACGGTCGCCGAAGCCCTCAACATCCTTGAGCGGACCGACCTTTCGAAGGCGAGCGACGTCCAGTATCTGCACCGCTTCATCGAGGCGAGCCGGATCTCGTTCGCCGACCGGGGCCGCTGGGTCGGCGACCCCGCCTTCGAGGACGTCCCCACGAAGGAACTGCTGTCGCAGCGGTTCGCCGACTCGCGCGAGTGCCTGATCAAGGACGACGCGGTGCTCACCAGCCCCGTCGCGCCGGGCGACCCGCGCAATCCGGCGGCCTGCGCGAGCGGCGGTACGGCCGCGCCGACGACGTACGAGGGCGACAGCACGACCCATCTCACGGTCGCCGACAAGTGGGGCAACGTCGTCTCCTACACGCTCACCATCGAGCAGACCGGCGGCAGCGGTATCACCGTGCCGGGCCGGGGCTTCCTGCTCAACAACGAGCTGACGGACTTCTCCTTCGCCCCGGCCAATCCGGCCGTGCACGACCCGAACCTGCCGGGGCCGGGCAAGCGGCCGCGCTCGTCGATGTCGCCGACCATCGTGCTGGACAGGCACGGCAAGCCCGTCGTGGCGCTCGGTTCGCCGGGCGGCGCGACCATCATCACCACCGTGCTGCAGACCCTGACCGGCTTCCTCGACCGGGGCACGCCGCTGGTCGACGCGATCGCCGCGCCGCGCGCCAGTCAGCGCAACCAGACCACCACCGAACTCGAACCGGGCCTGTGGAACAGCCCGTTGAGGACCCAGCTCGAAGCCATCGGGCACGGCTTCCGGCAGAACCCGGAGATCGGCGCCGTGGCCGCCGTCCAGCGCCTGTCGAACGGCAAGTGGCTGGCCGCCGCGGAGACCGTACGGCGCGGGGGCGGCGCGGCGATGGTCGTGCACCCGGCCAAGTAGGCGTCACCGGGGGCAGGTTGTCACCGCGAGGCGGGCGGCGTCGTACGGAAGGCGAGCCGCCCGTCCTCCACCTCCGCCACCACCCGGCTGCCGGACGGCAGTTCACCGTTCAGGAGCAGCCGGGACAAGGGGTTGTCGACCTCCCGCTGGATCGTGCGGCGCAGCGGCCGGGCGCCGTACTCGGGCTGGTGGCCGTGGCGGGCGAGCCGGTCGACGGCCTCCTCGGTGAACTCGATGGTGACGCCCCGCGCCCGCAGCCGGTCCCGCGTCCGCTCCAGCAACAGGCCGGTGATTTGCCGCAGTTGGTCGTCGGTGAGCCGGCGGAAGACGACGATCTCGTCGACGCGGTTGAGGAACTCGGGCCGGAAGTGCTCCCGCAACGGCCGCAGGATCCGCTCACGCCGGTCCTCCTCGGCCGCCTCGACGCCGCCCGCCGAGAAGCCGAGCCCCGACCCGCTCCGGCCGATGGCCTCCGAGCCCAGGTTGCTCGTCATGACGACCACGGTGTTGCCGAAGTCGACCGTACGGCCCTGCGCGTCGGTGAGCCGGCCGTCGTCGAGGACCTGGAGCAGCAGGTTGAAGACATCGGGGTGGGCCTTCTCCACCTCGTCCAGCAACAGCAGCGCGTACGGGTGCCGGCGCACGGGCTCCGTCAGCTGGCCGGCCTCCTCATGGCCGACATAGCCGGGCGGGGCGCCCACCAGCCGGCTGACCGCGTGCCGTTCCTGGTACTCGCTCATGTCGAGCCGCACCATCCGGTCCTCGCCGCCGAACAGGGCCTCCGCCAGCGCGCGGGCCAGTTCGGTCTTGCCGACGCCGGTGGGGCCCAGGAAGAGGAAGCCGCCGATGGGCCGTTCGGGGCCGGAGAGCCCGGCGCGTGAGCGCAGCACGGCGTCCGCCACCACCCGCACCGCCTCGTCCTGTCCGACGACGCGCTCGTGCAGCCGCTGCTCCAGCCCGAGGAGCCGTTCCCGCTCCTCCTGGGTGAGGCTGCTGACGGGGATGCCGGTCTGCCGGGAGACGACCTCGGCGATGTCCTCGGCGCCGATCTCCAGACTCTGCCCGTCGTCGGCCCGCTCCTCGCCACGGCCGGTGCCGATCCGCTGCCGCAGTTCGCCGATACGGTCCCGCAGCCGCGTCGCCTGCTCGTACTCCTCACCGGCGACCGCCTGGTCCTTGTCCCGGGTCAGCTGCTCGATCTCCCGCTCCAGGGCCCGCAGATCCGTGCCCTTCGTCCGGGCGCGCAGCCGGACCCGGGCCCCGGCCTGGTCCATCAGATCGATGGCCTTGTCGGGCAGCCGGCGATCGGTGAGATACCGGGCCGACAGATCCACGGCGGCCGTCAGCGCCTCGTCGGTGTAGCGGACCTGGTGGTGGGCCTCGTACCGGTCGCGCAGCCCGCGCAGGATCTCCAGGGCGTCACCGCTGCCCGGCTCGGGGACCAGCACCGGCTGGAACCGGCGGGCCAGCGCCGCGTCCTTCTCGATCCGCCGGTACTCCTCCAGCGTCGTCGCGCCCACGATGTTCAGCTCGCCGCGCGCCAGGGCCGGTTTGAGGATGTTGCCCGCGTCCATCACACTGCCCTCGCCCGAGCCGGCGCCCACGACCGTGTGCAACTCGTCGATGAACACGACCAGTTCCTCGGAGTGCGCGCGGATCTCGTCGACGATGCCGGTGAGCCGCTCCTCGAAGTCGCCCCGGTAGCGGGTCCCGGCCACCACCCCGGACAGGTCCAGGGCGACCACCCGGCGCCCGGCCAGCACCTCGGGCACGTCCCCCTCGGCGATGCGTTGGGCCAGCCCCTCCACGATCGCGGTCTTGCCGACGCCCGCCTCACCGATGAGCACGGGGTTGTTCTTGCCGCGCCGGGAGAGCACTTCGACGGTCTGCTCGATCTCCTCCTCCCGCCCGATGACCGGGTCGACACGGCCCTGACGGGCGAGGTCGGTCAGATCGCGGCCGTACTTGTCGAGGGTCGGGGTGGCGGTGGACGTGCGGCGCGGCAGGTCGGAGCGCGGGAGCCCGGCGAGGGGCATGCCGACGGGCGGGGTCGCCGGCGGCGGCTCCGACGCGTCCGGTGGCAGCGCGGACGCCGGGAGCCGCGCGGCGCCCAGGATGTGCCCGGCGGCCGAGTCCGGGTTGGCGGCGAGGGCGCTCAGGACGTGTTCGGGGCCGATGTAGCCGGAGCCGGTGACCCGGGCCAACTCGTGCGCGTCCAGGAGGGCCCGCTTGACCGCGGGGGTCAGGGCCAGGGAGGCGGGCGCCGGTCCCTGGCCCGGCCGGTGCCGCTCCGGGCCCGACCGTTCGTCGATCTCACCGGCCAGCGCGTCGGGGTCGGCGCCCGCGCGGGCCACCAGACTTCGGGTCGGCTCGGCGGTGAGCGCGGCGCGCAGCAGGTGTTGGGTGTCGAGGTCGCTGCTGCCGTGGCGTGCGGCGTAGGCCGCCGCGTCGGCCACCAACTGGCGGGCCTGGCCGCTCATCAGGCGGCCGATCTCGATCCGCTGCGGGTGCGGCCCGCCGAAGAAACGGGCGAAGAACTCGGTGAAGGGGTCCGGGCCGTAGCCCTCGGGCCTCGGGAATCCGCTGTTCATTCGGCACCGGGTTCCCTTGAGTGGTGGGGCTACACCGGGGGTGCCGTGGGGTTTGCGGTGCGTTTGTGGCTGCGGGTCCGGTGGGGGCTGGTCGCGCAGTTCCCCGCGCCCCTAAAGATTCAGGCCCCTGCGGGCCTGAAAGACCACGGCCCGGGGGTCTGAAGAAGCGATGGGGCTGCGGGCTGAAAGGCACGGGGCGCAGCCCCGGCTTTTCAGGGGCGCGGGGAACTGCGCGAGAAGCCCCACGCACCCGCAGCCACATAACCACCCGCACTTCAACGGCGCTTCACAACACCCGTCACCGAGTGGTCAGCACCCGCGGCCCCGCCTCCGTGATGGCCACCGTATGCTCCGCGTGCGCCGCCCGGGACCCGTCGTCCGTCAGCAGCGTCCACCCGTCCGGCGCCGCGTGGAACCCGTCACCACCCCCGCCGATCACCATCGGCTCGATCGCCAGCACCATCCCGTGCCGCAGCCGCATCCCGCGCCCGGGCCGCCCCTCGTTCGGCACCCCCGGGTCCTCGTGCATGTGCCGGCCGATCCCGTGGCCGCCGAACCCGTCGGGAATCCCGTACCCGGCGCCCCGGCACACGGTGCCGATCGCGTGGGCGATGTCGCCGATGCGGTTGCCGACGACGGCCGCCTCGATGCCTGCCGCGAGGGCGCGTTCGGCCGTCTCGACGAGCCGGAGGTCGGCCACGCGCGGCTCGCCCACCACGAAGCTGATCGCCGAGTCCCCGGCCCATCCGTCCAGTACGGCACCGAAGTCCAGGGACACGAGGTCGCCGTCGCGCAGCCGGTACGCCGTCGGGATGCCGTGCACGATCGCGTCGTTCACGGAGGCGCAGAGCACCGCGGGGAAGGGAGTGGGCGCGAAGGAGGGCCGGTAGCCGAGGAACGGCGACGAGGCGCCCGCCTCCCGCAGCACCTCGCGTGCCACCTCGTCCAGTTCGAGCAGGGAGACCCCCACGTCGGCGGCCTTCCGCATCGCGGTGAGCGCGCGCCCCACGACCTGCCCGGCCTCGTACATCGCGTCCATCGACGCATCCGTCTTCAGTTCCACCATGCCAATTACTATACCGGTCGATGCCCAATTAATATACCGGCCCCGGGGTGGGGGATCGGTATTAGAATGGGGTCATGGTGCGCACCCCACTGACCCCCGAAGAGCGCGAACGCGGCGAGCGGCTCGGCCGGTTGCTGCGAGAGGCCCGCGGCGGTCGCAGCATGGCCGAGATCGCCGCCGGCGCGGGTATCTCCGCGGAGACCCTCCGCAAGATCGAGACCGGCCGCGCCCCCACCCCGGCCTTCTTCACGGTCGCCGCCCTCGCCCGCACCCTCGGCCTGTCCATGGACGTCCTCGTCACGCGGTGCGCCCCGGCCCCCTCGGTCGCCCCGACGGCCGCGGTGGCCTGAACCGTTCAGGCCACCGCCGTCATGGCGTGATCCCTTCCCGAACAGCCGTCGCGCCGCAACTCACAGGACACTGCGTCCGCTCTGAAAACTTCGCGTAGCCCTTCCGTAACACAACTGGTGTTTTCTTGCGGACCGGAGCACTCCAGTCTGCCGGGGAGTATGCGATGGCTGTGGATCAACTCCCGGGACAAGTGCGGGAGTTCGCGGGATACCTGAACAAGCTGATGACCAAGCTCGACCAGGGCAACGGCTGGTGCGCCGTCTTCTGGCAGCGCGACCCCGACGGCATGCGCGCCTGCCTGGACGGTCTGGAGGTGCCGCCCTGGGACGTCGTGGAAGCGCTCATGCACGACCTCAACACCGCGTACGGCCCCGCCGCCGCGGCCCAGGAGACCGGGCGGGCCCGCGCCCTGCACAGCGCCTCGCTCGCCGCGTACGACGCCCGGCCCGGCGGCCGTGAGGCCCTCGGCGACCGGCTCGACGTCATGCTCCGCGAACAGCGCTACGCCGCCGAACGCACCGCCGAACTGAGCCGCCTGCTCCACGCCGCCACCACCCAGGAGGAGGCCGACTCCATCCGCCTCGACCTGGCCTGGGCCCACGACGACCACGAACGCGCCACAGCCCGCTGCACGGAACTGCGCACCCGCATCGAGGACGCCGACCGCCGCGCCCCGCACAGCCCCGTGCGGGGCGCGGCGCGCGTTCCGGGGAACACCGCCGGGGACGTCTTCCGAGTACCGGAGGCGGAGGAGCGTACGGACGGTTCGGCGCAGCGCCTCGACGGACGTACGCAGGAGGCGCGTCACGGTGGTGGGCGCGCGCACGCGGACCAGGCGGACCAGGCGGACCAGTACGGCGACGGACGTATACATACGGACCGGTACGGCGCCGGAGGACGGACCCACGACGGCCGGATGTCAGACAGCCAGATGTCCGACAGCCGGATGTTCGGCGGTCGTACGTCAGACGGTCGTGGCCCCGAGGAGCCCGCCGCGCACGACGCCCGGCGCGACACCTACGCGGACGCCTTCCCCGAGCCCGACGAACCCGTCCGGACCAGCCCCGCTCCCGCCCCCGACGCCGGCGCGGAGCCCGACCCCGAGTCCGCCCCGGAACCCGTCGCCACCCCGGCTCCAGCCAAGCAGCGCTCCAAGCGCCGCCCCCGAGGGGGTGCCCGTTTCGCCGGGGCGACGGAGGACGAGGAGGCGGAGCCCGTCGTCGTGCCCGAGGCCGCGCCGGCCGTCGGCCGCAAGGGGCGGTCTCCCCGGGGCGCCCGGTACGCCGGTGTCGTGGGGCGGGCCGAGACGGCGAAGCCGAAGCAGCCGCAGGCGCGGCAGGCGTTGGACGACGAGGCGCGCCGGGAGGTCGCCGAGACCGTGGAGCGGCTGGTGCGGCTGCGCCGGGAGGGCCGCAGCGGGGAGGCGCACGCCCTCCTCGTGGAGGTCGCGCAGGGGCCCGCCGCCCGTTTCCCGCTGCTCGCGGCCGATCTGCACCGCGCGGGACTGGGCGCCGACTGGGCGACCCTGCTGTGGGAGGCCGGCTCGCTGCCCGCCGACCGGCTGGTCGCGGTCGCGGACGCCCTGCACGCGGTGGGCCGCGCCTCGGACGGGGAGCAGATGCTGCGGCAGGGAGTCTCACGGCCCGCCGAGGAGATCGGCGAGGCGGTGCTCGCGTTCACCACCGAGGGGCGTGAACGGGAGGCGCGCGCACTGCTCGACGTCTATGTGCGCGTACGCACGCCGGAGGAGGCGGCGCGCACCGCGGAGGCCCATCCGCGCCGGCTCAAGCCCCTCGTGCTGGCGGCGGCGCGCGGTGTCTCCGAGGAGCGTTACCGAGAGGTGGTGCACGCCCTGCGCGTGCAGGGGATCACCTGATCCCTGCCGGATACCGGACGACCCCGCCCGACCCATCCGACCTGCCCGTCGCGCGAAACACAGGGGTAATCACCCACTGGAGTGCGAAACGTGATCGACTCGGCCGGTTGACGACGATGGTCTTGCCCAGCCCGTCGACGGGGCTTAGTTTCAAGCCTCTACGGCCTGCGTCTACGGGCGTAGAGGCTCTCCGAGGTCCCTGTCGAAGGAGCACCTGACATGGCCAACGTCGTACGCGCCGCCCTGGTCCAGGCCACCTGGACCGGTGACACCGAGTCCATGGTCGCCAAACACATCGAGCACGCCCGTGAGGCGGCCCGGCAGGGTGCGAAGGTGATCGGCTTCCAGGAGGTCTTCAACGCGCCGTACTTCTGCCAGGTCCAGGAGCCGGAGCACTACGCCTGGGCGGAGCCCGTGCCGGACGGCCCGACCGTGACCCGGATGCGGGAACTGGCCCGTGAGACCGGCATGGTGATCGTCGTCCCGGTCTTCGAGGTCGAGCAGTCCGGGTTCTACTACAACACCGCGGCCGTGATCGACGCCGACGGCACCTACCTCGGCAAGTACCGCAAGCACCACATCCCCCAGGTCAAGGGCTTCTGGGAGAAGTACTACTTCAAGCCCGGGAACCTCGGCTGGCCGGTCTTCGAGACCGCCGTCGGCAAGGTCGGCGTCTACATCTGCTACGACCGCCACTTCCCGGAGGGCTGGCGCCAGCTCGGCCTGAACGGCGCCCAGCTCGTGTACAACCCGTCCGCGACCCACCGGGGCCTGTCCTCCCACCTGTGGCAGCTGGAGCAGCCCGCGGCGGCCGTCGCCAACGAGTACTTCGTCGCCGCGATCAACCGGGTCGGCGTGGAGGAGTACGGGGACAACGACTTCTACGGCACCTCGTACTTCGTCGACCCGCGCGGCAAGTTCGTCGGCGAGGTCGCGAGCGACAAGGGCGAGGAACTCGTCGTACGGGACCTCGACTTCGACCTGATCGAGGAGGTCCGGCGGCAGTGGGCGTTCTACCGGGACCGCCGGCCCGACGCGTACGAAGGACTTGTCCAGCCCTGACGTGGGCACGTACAGCCGTGACACACGCAGAACCCGTACAGGAGTGAAAGGAGTGGTGCAGCCGTGACCGACGAACTGCTCGGACGCCACAAGGCCGTACTGCCCGACTGGCTCGCGCTCTACTACGCGGACCCGATGGAGATCACCCACGGCGAGGGCCGCCATGTCTGGGACGCCCAGGGCAACAAGTACCTCGACTTCTTCGGCGGCATCCTCACCACGATGACGGCGCACGCGCTGCCCGAGGTCACCAAGGCGGTGAGCGAGCAGGCCGGGCGGATCATCCACTCCTCGACGCTCTACCTCAACCGTCCGATGGTCGAACTCGCCGAGCGGATCGCGCAGATGTCCGGCATCCCGGACGCACGCGTCTTCTTCACCACCTCCGGCACCGAGGCCAACGACACCGCGCTGATGCTGGCCACGACGTACCGCCGCAGCAACCAGATCCTGGCGATGCGCAACAGCTACCACGGCCGTTCGTTCAGCACGGTCGGCATCACCGGCAACAAGGGCTGGTCCCCGACCTCGCTGTCCCCGCTCCAGACGCTGTACGTGCACGGCGGCGTCCGGACGCGCGGCCCCTACGCCGACCTGAGCGACGCCGACTTCATCACGGCCTGCGTCGCCGACCTGGAGGACCTGCTCGGCCACGGCCGCCCGCCGGCCGCGCTGATCGCCGAGCCGGTCCAGGGCGTCGGCGGCTTCACCTCACCGCCGGACGGCCTGTACGCGGCCTTCCGCGAGGTGCTGCAGCGGCACGGTGTGCTGTGGATCGCCGACGAGGTGCAGACCGGCTGGGGCCGTACCGGCGACAACTTCTGGGGCTGGCAGGCGCACGGGCAGAACGGGCCGCCGGACATCCTCACCTTCGCCAAGGGCATCGGCAACGGCATGTCCATCGGCGGTGTCGTCGCCCGCTCCGAGGTCATGAACTGCCTGGACAGCAACTCGATCTCGACCTTCGGCGGCACCCAGATCACCATGGCCGCCGGCCTCGCCAACCTCAACTACCTGATCGAGCACGACCTCCAGGGCAACGCGCGCCGGGTCGGCGGACTGCTCATCGAGCGGCTGCGGGCGATCGCCGCGCAGATCCCGGCGGTGAAGGAAGTGCGCGGCCGGGGCCTCATGATCGGCATCGAGCTGGTGAAACCCGGCACCGACGAGGCGAACCCGGAGGCCGCGTCCGCCGTCCTGGAGGCCGCCCGCCGTGAGGGCCTGCTGATCGGCAAGGGCGGCGGCCACAACACCAGCGCCCTGCGTGTCGCGCCCCCGCTGTCGCTGACCGTCGCCGAGGCCGAGGAGGGCGCCGACGCCCTCGAACGCGCTCTGAGGAGCATCCAGTAGCACCAGCAGAACAGATCTGAGGAACACCACCATGACCACCACCTCGGAACCCGGCCTGGAACCCGCCCTGTCGGTACGCCAGGTCCTCAGCCTGGACCGGGTCCTCGCCGGAGAGCCCGAGGTGGTGGCCGGAGCCGGTCAGCTCGACCGGCCCGTGCGCTGGGTGCATGTCGCCGAGGCCCCCGACGTGGGCGTGATGCTCACCGGCGGAGAGATGGTCCTCACCACCGGGGTCCTGCTCGCCGGGAACGTCGAGGCCCAGGCCGAGTACATCCGCTCCCTGCACCACGCGGAGGCCTCGGCGGTCGTCCTCGGACTCGGCCGGGCCTTCCCGACGCCGCCCGACGTGATGCGCCGGGCGGCGGAGCGGTGCGGACTGCCGATGGTGGTGCTGCACCGGCCGTTCCCCTTCGCCGAACTGACCGAAGAGGTGCAGTCCCGGCTGGTGCGGCGGAAGTTCGCGGCAGTGAGCCTGTCGGAGGCCGTCCGCACGGCCCTCACCGGACTGATCACCGCGGGCGCCCCGCTGCAACGGCTCCTCGACGAGATCGCCAAGCACGCCGGCTGTCCGCTCGTCGTCACCAACCTCGCCCACCGTGTCCTCGCCACGGCGGGGGAGCGGTCGGCGGTCGACGACGTGCTGCGCGACTGGGAGCGGATCTCCCGGCAGGCGGGCGGCAACGAGGGCGACGGCTGGGTGCGGGCCGAACTGGGCGGACGGGGGGAACGCTGGGGGCAGATCGTGCTGTGCGGGTACCGGGGCGACACCGCCACCGGGCGGCTGCTCGCCGACCGGGCCGCCGAGGCGCTCGTCCTCCACCGGATGCTCGGTGGTTCGGCGCACTCGTGGGAGGAACAGTCCGCGCAGAGCCTCCTGACGGACCTCGTCTCCGGGGTCGTACCGGCCCGGCAGCTGCTGCCGAGGGCGCGGGCGGCCGGGCTCCCGGTCAACCGCCGTACGTTCGTGCCGCTCGTCGTACGCGACGAGGACGCGGCCCAACTCGACCGAGTACTACGGATGTTGGGTATGCCCGGGCTTGTCGCCGAGCTGGCGGAAGGTGCCACCGCCGTACTGCTCAGCCTCGCCCGGGACCAGGACGCGACCGCGCTCACCGCGCACTTCGCGACCCGGCTGCGGTCGGAGTCGGGGGCGCGCCGGACGGTCGTGGCGGCGGCGGAGGCCCGCACCACCTGGGAGGACGTGCCGGGCGGACTGCGGGAGGCCCGGCATGTGGCCGACGCCGTCGCCCAGTCCGCCACGACCGGGCTGGACCTCCCGGTCGTCGTACGCCTCCGTGACGTCCATCTGCGCGGCCTCATCCGGCTGTTGCGGGACGATCCGCACGTACAGGCCTTCGCCGAGCGGGAGCTGGACGGTCTGCTGCGCGGTGACGGGCACGCCGAGCAGGATCTGCTGCCCGTGCTGCGGACCTACCTCGCGACCGGCCGCAACAAGTCGCACACGGCCCAGCTGCACCACGTCAGCCGGCCCGCGCTGTACCGCCGGCTCGAAGCCATACAGGCCCGCCTCGGTGTGGACCTCGACGACTTCGAGCAGGCGGCGTCCGTCCACATCGCCCTCCTCGCACACGACGCGCAACAGGGCTGAAACATGCCGCGACCTGCGAAAACGGCGGTGAAACATGCGCCCACGAAGAGGTGACACGGTGGAACGGAGAAGGCCCGCAGACGTGACACCGTGCAACTCAAACCCGACATCCGGACTTCCTAGGCTCACCGCACACCGAGTGACCGGAGGTCCCGATGAGCAGAGTCATCCGCGCAGCCATCTTCCAGACGGCCTGGACCGGCGACAAGGAGTCGATGATCCAGGTCCACGAGCAGGCGGCCCGCGACGCGGCCGCGCAGGGTGCGCAGGTCCTGTGCTTCCAGGAGCTGTTCTACGGTCCCTACTTCTGCCAGGTCCAGGACAAGGCGTTCTACGAGTACGCGGAAGCGATCCCCGACGGCCCGATCGTCAAGCGCTTCCAGGCGCTCGCCAAGGAGCTGGGCCTCGTCCTCGTACTGCCGATGTACGAGGAGGAGCAGCCGGGCGTCCTCTACAACACCGCCGCCGTGATCGACTCGGACGGCAAGTACCTCGGCAAGTACCGCAAGCACCACATCCCCCAGGTCCCCGGCTTCTGGGAGAAGTTCTACTTCCGCCCCGGCAACGCGGGCTGGCCCGTCTTCGACACCGCCGTCGGCAAGATCGGCGTCTACATCTGCTACGACCGGCACTTCCCGGAGGGCTGGCGTGCGCTGGGCCTCGGCGGCGCCGAGATCGTCTTCAACCCCTCGGCCACCTCACGAGGCCTGTCCCGCTACCTCTGGCAGCTGGAGCAGCCGGCGTCGGCCGTCGCCAACGAGTACTTCATCGGCGCGATCAACCGGGTCGGCGTCGAGGAACTCGGCGACAACGACTTCTACGGCACCTCCTACTTCGTGGACCCGGAGGCCCAGTTCGTCGGCGAGGTGGCCAGCGACAAGGAGACCGAACTGGTCGTCCGCGACCTCGACCTCACCAAGCTCCGCGAGGTCCGCGACCGCTGGCAGTTCTTCAGGGACCGCCGCCCGGACGCGTACGGCCCGCTGACGGCACCGTAAGCAGCGAGGTCCAGCACCCCCGCGCCCCAAAGGGGCGCGGGGAAGTGCCCGATATGCGGCTTCCGCCGCGTGGGCGCGACCAGCCACGAACGACCGGCACTTTCCCGACAACCGAACGGAGCGTGACCGAATGAGCGGCCGTACAGTCATCCGCGGCGGTCTCGTCATCACAGCCTCGGATGAGATCCACGCCGATGTCCTGATCGAGGACGGCCGCGTCGCCGCCCTCGCCGCCGCCGGCACAACCGCCGCGGAGGCCTGGACCGCCGAGCACACCATCGACGCCACCGGGAAGTACGTGATCCCCGGCGGCGTCGACGCCCACACCCACATGGAACTCCCCTTCGGCGGCACCTTCGCCTCCGACACCTTCGAGACCGGCACCCGCGCCGCCGCCTGGGGCGGCACGACCACGATCGTCGACTTCGCCGTACAGAGCGTCGGCCACACCCTCCGCGAGGGCCTCGACGCCTGGCACGCCAAGGCGGAGGGCAACTGCGCGATCGACTACGGCTTCCACATGATCGTGTCGGACGTGAACCAGGACACGCTCAAGGAGATGGACCTGCTGGTGCAGGAGGGCGTCACCTCCTTCAAGCAGTTCATGGCCTACCCGGGCGTCTTCTACAGCGACGACGGCCAGATCCTGCGCGCCATGCAGCGCTCCGCCGAGAACGGCGGCCTGATCATGATGCACGCGGAGAACGGCATCGCGATCGACGTGCTGGTGGAGCAGGCGCTCGCCCGCGGCGAGACCGACCCCCGGTACCACGGCGAGGTCCGCAAGGCCCTGCTCGAAGCCGAGGCCACCCACCGCGCGATCAAGCTGGCCCAGGTCGCCGGCGCCCCCCTGTACGTCGTGCACGTCTCGGCCATGGAGGCAGTGGCCGAGCTGGCGCGCGCACGCGACGAGGGGCTCAACGTCTTCGGCGAGACCTGCCCGCAGTATCTGTTCCTCTCCACGGACAACCTCGCGGAGCCGGACTTCGAGGGCTCCAAGTACGTGTGCAGCACGCCGCTGCGGCCGAAGGAGCACCAGGCCAAGCTGTGGCAGGGCCTGCGCACCAACGACCTCCAGGTGGTCTCCACCGACCACTGCCCGTTCTGCTTCGTCGGCCAGAAGGAACTCGGCCGGGGCGACTTCTCCAAGATCCCCAACGGTCTGCCGGGCGTCGAGAACCGTATGGACCTGCTCCACCAGGCCGTCGTCGACGGGCACATCTCGCGCCGCCGCTGGATCGAGATCGCCTGCGCGACCCCGGCCCGCATGTTCGGCATGTACCCGAAGAAGGGCACCATCGCGCCGGGCGCGGACGCCGACATCGTCATCTACGACCCGCACGCCGAGCAGGTCATGTCCGTCGAGACGCACCACATGAACGTCGACTACTCGGCGTACGAGGGCAAGCGCACCACCGGCCGGGTCGAGACGGTCCTCTCGCGCGGCGAACTCGTCATCACCGAGCGGGAGTACACCGGGCACGCCGGGCACGGCACGTACACCCCCCGCTCCACCTGTCAGTACCTCAACTAGGAGTGGAGCCCATGGACTTCGGACTCGTCCTGCAGACCGACCCGCCGGCCTCGCGTGTCATCGAGCTGATGAAGCGCGCCGAGAACAACGGCTTCACCTACGGCTGGACCTTCGACTCGGCCGTGCTGTGGCAGGAGCCGTTCGTCATCTACAGCCAGATCCTCTCCAGCACCACCAAGCTGACGGTCGGCCCGATGGTCACCAACCCGGGCACCCGCACCTGGGAGGTCACCGCCTCGACCTTCGCCACGCTCAACGACATGTTCGGCAACCGCACGGTCTGCGGCATCGGCCGCGGCGACTCCGCGATGCGGGTCGCGGGCCGCAAGCCCAACACCCTGGCCCGCATCAGCGAGGCGATGAAGGTGATCCGCTCGCTGGGCAGCGGGGGTGAGGCCGACCTCGGCGGTACGGTCATCAGCTTCCCCTGGATCAAGGACGACGCCGAACTCCCGGTCTGGATGGCCGCGTACGGCCCCAAGGCCCTGAAGATGACCGGTGAGGAGGCCGACGGCTTCATCCTCCAGCTCTCCGACCTGTATCTCACCGAGTACATGGTCAAGGCGGTCAAGGACGCGGCCGTGGCCGCCGGGCGCGACCCGTCCGAGGTGAAGATCTGCGTGGCCGCCCCCGCGTACGTCACCGAGGACGACTCGCCCGAGGCGCTGGCCCACGCGCGGGAGCAGTGCCGCTGGTTCGGCGGGATGGTCGGCAACCACGTCGCCGACCTGGTGTCGAAGTACGGCGAGCACTCCGCGGCCGTACCGGAGGAGCTGACGGACTACATCAAGGCCCGCGAGGGGTACGACTACTCCCACCACGGTCGTGCCGACAACCCCGACACCCAGTTCGTGCCCGACGAGATCGTGGACCGGTTCTGCCTCATCGGGACGCCGGAGATGCACATCGAGAAGCTCGACGCGCTCCGCGCGCTGGGCGTGGACCAGTTCGCCGTCTACGACATGCACGACGCGCAGGAGCGGGTGATCGACGTGTACGGCTCGACGATCATCCCCGCGATCAACGGCTGACCGAGGCTCAACGGCTGACCAGGGGGTTCTCTCCCAGGTCAGCCCCTGCGACAATCCGGAACCAACCGCTCCACCCCGACCCCCACACCTTGACTCCCTCCCCGGCCGTCCCCGGGGAGGGGCCCAAGGCCTCCGCACGGCCTTTCTCTCCCGTCCCACCTCCCCTGATTGGCCTGCCCATGACCGAAACAGTCCCCACGGGGTCACAGATAGCCCAGTCCGCCGACTCGTCGGGCCGGATCGAGCTGGCCCCCGAGGCGTTCCCCGCCGACAGCCCCTTCGCCAACGAGGACCTGCGCCCCGTACCCGTCTCCGAGCGCAAGTGGACGACGTACAACTTCGCGGCGCTGTGGATCTCCATGGCGCACTGCATCCCCAGCTGGACCCTGGCCTCCGGCCTGGTCGCCCTCGGTATGGACTGGAAGCAGGCCGTCTTCACCATCGCCCTGGCCAACATCATCGTGCTGCTGCCGATGCTGGCCACCGGGCACGCCGGGCCCAAGTACGGCATCCCCTTCCCGGTGCTGGCCCGTGCCTCCTTCGGGCTGCGGGGAGCCAACATCCCGGCGCTGATCCGTGCCGCCGTCGCCTGTGGCTGGTTCGGCATCCAGACCTGGATCGGCGGCTCCGGCATCTTCGCGCTGGGCTCCAAGCTCACCGGCGGTGAGTGGGAGAAGTCCGGACAGGTCTTCGGCAACCCGTGGCCGCTGTGGCTCTGCTTCCTCCTCTTCTGGGCGCTGCAGATCGCGATCATCTACCGCGGCATGGACTTCCTGCGGCACTTCGAGAACTGGGCCGCGCCCTTCGTGATCGTCGGCGCGCTGGTGCTGCTGGTCTGGATCGCGGTCGAGGCCGACGGCTTCGGCGCGCTGCTCGACCAGCCGTCCAAGCTCGGCTGGGGCGCCGACTTCTGGCCGGTCTTCTTCCCGTCGCTGATGGGAATGATCGGCTTCTGGGCGACCCTGTCCCTGAACATCCCCGACTTCACCCGCTTCGGCGCCAGTCAGAAGGCGCAGACCTGGGGCCAGTCCCTGGGCCTGCCCACCACGATGACCCTCTTCGCCGTCCTCGCCGTGCTGGTCACCTCCGGCTCCGAGGTCGTCTACGGCGAGGCCATCTGGGACCCGGTCACCCTGGCGGCCAAGGCCGACAACGTCTTCGGGCTCCTCTTCGCCCTGATCACCGTGCTGGTCGCGACCATCTCCGTGAACATCGCGGCGAACGTGGTCTCACCGGCGTACGACCTGGCGAACCTCGCGCCGAAGCTCATCAACTTCCGTACGGGCGCGCTCATCACGGGTGTCGTCGGCATCCTGATCTTCCCGTGGAAGCTGATCTCGACGCCCGAGTTCTACATCTTCACCTGGCTCGGCGTGGTCGGCGGACTGCTCGGCACGGTCGCCGGCATCCTCATCGCCGACTACTGGATCATCCGCCGTACCGTCCTGCACCTCGCGGACCTGTACACGCCCGGCGGGCGCTACTGGTACAAGTCCGGCTGGAACTGGCGGGCGATAGTGGCCTTCGTGGTCGGCGGTGTCCTCGCGGTCGGCGGTTCGTACTCGACCGTCTCCGCGGACGGCGTGTCCTCGGGACCGTTCCCGCACGACGGCATGATCCCGTTCCTCAAGCCGCTCGCCGACTACGGCTGGGCGGTGGGCCTCGGCACGTCGATGCTGCTGTACGTGGCGCTGATGGCCGGGGAGCGTGAGCGGGTGCGCCGGCAGGCGGAGCAGGAGAAGGCGGCCGTCTGACAGCCGTCGTCCGACGGCGGCCGTGACCGGAGCGACCGGAGCGAGCTGAGCGGCGGTGGCCGTGCCGGAGCGACATGCCCCTACTGGGCGTCCTCCAGCACGGCCGCCGCCTCTTTCGCGGCCTTGATGGCACCCTTGTTGATCTCGTCCGTGCCGGGCGCCTTCTGGGACTCGAAGTCGCTGCCGTTGTAGGTGACGACCACCAGGGCGTTGGCCATCTGGACGTACACCACGCCCTCGCGGGTCTGCTGCTTGTCCTCGGTGGTGAGGTTCACCACCGAGTAGGCCGCGTCACCCAGACCGGGGACGGCGCCGCCGCCGCTCTTCTCCGTGGTGCGCGCCTTATAGGAGCTCTGTGCCTTCTCGTCCGATTGCTGGATCTCGTACGAGACGTCGAGCCAGCGGTAGTCGAAGCCCTTGAGCGCGTTCCAGGAGCAGGTGCGGCGCACGGACTCGTCGGTCGACGCGATCTCCTTGCCGGCCGTCTTCGCGCCCGGAACAAGGGATTTGACCGTTTTCTCCGATACGCCGGAGCAGGGCGAGGGTGCCTTCGTGTACGTCTTGGTCGCGGTCGAAGTCGACGGCGCCGACTCGGAGGTCGAGACGGGCCCCGACGCGGTGTCCTGCGCGGGCTCCTCCCCGGCCGGGCTCGCGGACAGCGGACCGGACGACAACGCCCAGCCCGCGGTGGCGAGTACGGCGACCGGCAGCAGTCGCGCGGTGAGGGCGAGCGGCAGAGGGAGATCACGCACAGCGCACTTCTCGGGGTCGAGGCGGCGGTACCGCCGGGCGGTGGGGTACGTCAGTGTCACACGAGTGCCTGTGGGACGAAAGTCCGAACTCGCTCTGTGTATACGTGGTGACAGGGGTGCGGTGTTCACGACACGGGTGCCGTCTTCACACGGGTGCCGTCCTCGTGTCGGCGGTCTGTGCCCCCTTCCACCTCGACGGGTCTTCGTGTCGTCGGCGGAGCCGGGGCTTCCGCCGGGGTGCGTGTCAGGATCGGCTCGTGATCCCGATACGCGGCCGTACGG
This sequence comes from Streptomyces sp. NPDC001868, assembly GCF_040297125.1. Taxonomy (NCBI): domain Bacteria; kingdom Bacillati; phylum Actinomycetota; class Actinomycetes; order Kitasatosporales; family Streptomycetaceae; genus Streptomyces; species Streptomyces sp. NPDC001868. The sequence goes on from NZ_JBEOYO010000015.1 coordinate 148,155, forward strand.
CCTCCCGCGCGCTCCTCGTGGTGGCACTGGCCCTGGCCGTCGGCGGCTGCGGACTCGCGGCCGAGGTGGATCGCGAACTCGACCCCGACCGCACGACCCCCTCGGCGGAGGCCTCGCTGACGGTCACCTACGCGCCAGGGGGAGCGAGGGGCTCGGAGCCGCCCGAGGCCGCGGAGACGGAGACGGGTGCCGCCCCCACCGGGAGCGCGTCACCCGACGCGACGGACGCCTGCCCGTATTCCGGGGTGCGGATGCTGCCCGGCCTCGTGGACGCGGCGATGGGACTCCGGGCGATGAGCGTGACCCTGACGAACTGCGGCAAGAAGCCGTACACGGTCAACGGCTACCCGTCGATCCAGGCCCTCGACGAGAGCGGCGAGCCCTACGGCGACGTACGCGTGCTCCGGGGCACCGAGGACATCACCACCGGGGTGCCCGACTTCAGACCGCACAGCGTCACCCTGAAACCCGGCGAGTCCGCCGAAACCGTGCTGGTCTGGCGCAACACGGTCACCGAGGCGGACGTACCCGCCGTCAACGCCCCCGCCCTGCGCGTCGCCCCACTCGCGGGCCGGCCGGCCGAGATCCTCACCCCCGACGGCGGCCTCGACCTCGGCAACACGGGACGCCTCGGCACGACGGCGTGGACGCGGGCCGCCGACGGGGCTTAACCGGTTGCGGGGCCCGCGTGGCGATCAGCACCCTGGTCGCATGGAGCCGTCACCGTACGCCACCGAGCCCCAACTCCCGTCCCCACTCCCGTCCCTGAGCGAGGAGATCCTCGCCTACTACGAGCGCGGCGGGGAGAACACCCGCCTCAGAGAAGGCACCGGACGGCTGGAGTTCTGGCGCACGCAGGACATTCTGCGACGGCTCCTGCCCGAGGCGCCGGCGCGTGTGCTCGACGTCGGCGGCGGCACGGGGATCCATGCCGAGTGGCTGGCGGGGGAGGACGGCCACGCGGTCGAGGTCGTCGACCCGGTGCCGATGCACGTGGAGCGGTCCGGACGGCTGCCCGGGGTCACCGCCCGGCTCGGGGACGCCCGCGCGCTGCCCGCCGAGGACGCCGCGTACGACGCCGTGCTGTTCCTCGGGCCGCTCTACCATCTGCCCGAACGCCCGGACCGGGTACGGGCGTTGGCCGAGGCGCGGCGGGCCGTGCGCCCCGGCGGCGTGGTGGTCGCGGCCACGATCAACCGCTTCGCGGGGCTCAACGACACGCTTCTGCAAGGGAACTACTTCATTCCGGAGCGCCGCGAACGCATCGACGCCGTCTCGGCCGACGGCCGGCACAGCCGTTCGTCGGCGGACCCGCACTTCACCACCGCCTACTTCGCCCACCCCGCCGAGGCGCCGGACGAGTTCACCGAGGCCGGGCTCGCGCCCGAGGGGCAGTACGGCGTCGAGGGCGTCGCCTGGCTGATGGGCGGCGTGGAGGAGTGGCTGGACGACCCGGAGCGCCGGGAGGCGGTGCTGGCGGCGACCCGGCGGATCGAGTCGGAGCCGTCGCTGCTGGGGGCGAGCGGGCATGTGCTGACGGCGGGGCGGCGTCCCGTCGAGGGCTGATCCCGAGGGCCCTGCGGAGCGCTGCGTACGATCATCGAACGCCCGTCGCGCAGTGAGGAGTCCACCCGTGTTCACCACTCGACCGACGCTCCAGGGGACCTTCGGCATGTAGTTGTCCGCAGGGTGGGCTGACCTGCGGTGATGCGGCTGGGCCTATGGCTGACCTGGGCAGATGCGTCTTTCAGGGCGTTTCAGGTTCGTGCTGTGTTATGCAGCCGATCCTCCCCACGCGCTCCCCAGCGGCGCGGATACTCCCCAGATCCTCCCCAGGGAAAGCCGGTGTGACCAGCGGCGACGAGATGAAACTCCCTCCCGCCGTAAGTACGCTGAGTGACTGCCAAGGGCTGGGGCGTCTGAAACGGCTGCTCTGCCATGCTCGGTCGTCCTAGGCCCAAGGCCACTCTTTCGGCTCTGTGCAGCGTGTGGTAGCGCGGTGTGGGCTGGGGGTCGTGCACAGATGGTCCGCCCTCAACGAACGGCAGCGCGCTCTTCTCGAACGTGTCGCGGCCGGTGAGAAATCTGGAGCATGGTCGCCAGGGGACTGGCTGTCGGCTTATGCCCTGCGCGACCGTGGGCTTCTGGCGGTCGGCAGGGCTGGAGGGCACGGTCGTGTCGAGGTCCCCGACGCCGGCCGCTTCTACCTCCGGCTCGGTCGTCACCCCGAGGATCCAGCGTTTGAGGGCGGTGGCGTCCAGGAGGCGTCTGGTGGGCCTCCAGCGTCAGCGAATGCAGGTGGGCGGCGCGGAGGTGCGGGTCGCAAGCACAGTCCGACGCCTCACAGTGAACGGCCCATCGCTCGTGCCCGACGGCCGAAGGCGGAGGAGTTGATCCAGCGTCTGGTCGGCGGGGGCGTGTGCGTTTCGTCGACCCCGAGGACGACGAGGTCCGATGCCGATGCTGGGGAGGACAGCAATTTCCTCCCCAGCCGACTGGGCCTGCCGTCAGGATGCGGAGAGTTCCGCGTGGACCGTGCGGGCCGCAGCCACCAGGTTCTCCAGGGACGCCCGAGTCTCGGGCGATGCACGGGTCCTCAGGCCGCAGTCTTGTTGACCCAGAGGCGTTCTGCGGGGATGGCCTTTAGAAGTCATCTCATTTGGTTGGGTAGGCTGCCGGTCGTGGCAGGGATCGTTGAGCGGCTGGTGCCGGACGAGTTGTGGGAGTTGTTCCAGCGTGTGGTGCCGGAGGCGCCGTCGCGGCCTCAGGGCGGTGGCCGGCGTCGGCACGGCGACCGTGAAGTGCTGGCTGCGATCGTCTTTGTGGCGACCTCGGGCTGCACGTGGCAGCAGTTGCCGACCGCGTCGTTCGGGCCGTCGGGTGCGACGGCCCACCGGCGATTCACCGAGTGGACGAAGGCCCGCGTGTGGGCCAAACTCCACCGCCTGGTCCTCGACGAACTCGGCTCCCGCGGCGAGCTGGACTGGTCGCGGTGCGCGATCGACTCGGTCAACATGCGGGCCTTGAAAAGGGGGAGCTGACAGGCCCGAATCCTGTAGACCGGGGCAAGTACGGGTCAAAGATCCACTTGATCACGGAGCGGACCGGCCTGCCTTTGTCCGTCGGCATCTCCGGCGCCAACACACACGACAGCCAGGCACTGATCCCGCTGGTGAAGGGCATACCCCCGATCCGCTCCCGGCGCGGACGCCGACGACGCAGACCCCACAAACTCCACGCCGACAAGGGCTGCGACTACAACCACCTGCGGCGATGGTTGTCCAGCCGAGGCATCCGGCACCGCATCGCCCGCAAGGGCATCGAGACCTCGCAACGACTCGGCCGCCACCGCTGGACCATCGAACGCACCATGGCCTGGCTCGCCGGATGCCGCCGCCTGCACCGCCGCTACGAACGCAAAGCCGACCACTTCCTGGCCTTCACCAGCATCGCCTGCACACTCATCTGCTACCGCCGACTTACCAAATGAGATGACTTCTTAGACCGTGTCCTATGTGGTGAGGCGTCGTTGAGCCGTGCATGGGGCGGGGTACGTGGAGTTGGATTGTTCCGGACGGGCTGTGGGAGATCGCGGAGCCACTGATCCCGCCATCGAGAGTGAGGCCGCAGGGCGGCGGAACGCAGGACACCCCAGATGAGACGCTGTTCGCGGCCATCATCTACGTGCTCGGCAGCGGCTGCGCCTGGCGCGCCTTGCCGCTGTGCTTCGGGGTATCGAAGTCGACCGCCCACCGCCGGTTCCTGATCTGGTCCAGAGCCGGCGTATGGGGCCGCCTGCACGAGGCAGTCCTGCACCGGTTGGACGACGCCGGCCTCATCGACGTCACCCGCGTCGTCCTCGACACCGCCCACGTCAGGGCTAAAAGGGGGCGAACACACAGGTCCGAGCCCCGTGGACCGGGGCAAGCCGGGCTCCAAGATGCACGTCCTGTCGGACGCGAACGGACTGCCCCTCCTTGTCGGCATCTCCGCGGGCAACACCCACGACAGCGAAGGGCTGAAGCCCATGATCGAGGGCCACCAAACGAGACACGACCCCCACCGCGGCCGCTACTTCAAGCCCCAGCGCCTACACGCAGACAAAGCCTACGACCGTGCCGACCTGCGCAGATGGCTCCGATGGAAACGCATCGGAGTACGCATCGCCCGCAAAGGCATCGAGTCCAGCGAACGATTAGGGCGCCGCAGGTGGGTGATCGAGCGGACGATGTCCTGGCTGTCCGGCTACCGACGCCTGAGCCCTCGCTACGAGCGCCATCCCCGCAACTACCTGGCCTTCCTCGGACTCGCAGCCGCCCTCTGCTGCTACAAGCGACTCGTCCGCCTCGCCACATAGGACACGGTCTAAGTGGGGGAGACGAGACGAGCTGGTGTTTCCCGCGGCCTTCCGCGCGGGCCGTGAGCCAGCGGGCCCCTTGTTCGTTACTGAGACACGCTCCTAGCTGGCCCTTTCATCCTGTTGCTGCGACGAACGGGCATCACGAAGTCCTCGGAAGACAGAGCCGACCCAGGCCACCGCCTCACTACGTCCGGACCCCCGCCCTTGAAGGGGCACACCGAAGGCGACGCGGCCGCCCTCAAATGAGGGCGAGAATCGAGTACTTCCGCATGCCCCTGCTCATGGGCCGCCTCGGAGTTGTGGATCCCTCGTGATCAACTACCAGTGCCACCAGCGTGGCCTGTTCGCGCGTCGCCATGAGCGCAGAGTGTCGGTCATCGCCACAACACTGCGGTGCTTGGGCCCCAGCACCCGATCGGCGCTGGCGACGACCTGTTCCAGCAGAGTGATGGCTTCTTCGACGCGACCCGCTTGCTGGTAGGAGGCAGCCAAGTTGTAACAGGCGTCGAGAGTGTCGAGGTGGTCGCGCCCGAGCAGCCGCTTGCGGCCGGCCACGACCTGCTCTTCGAGAGGGATCGCTGCCTCGGCACGCCCCATCTGCCAGTAAGAAATCGCGAGGTTGGCTCGGGCTGTGAGGGTGTCGGGGTGCTCGGGCCCCAGCAGCCGCTCGCGGCCGGCCACGACCTGCTCTTCGAGAGGGATCGCTTTCTCGGTGCGCCCCGCCTCCTTCCAGCACATGGCCAGGTTGTTGCGGGCGTCGAAAGTGTAGGGGTGCTCGGGCCCCAGCCCCCGTTCGGCGTCGGCGACGACCTGTTCGAGCAGGGTGATGGCTTCGGCCGTGCGCCCTGCATTCGAGTAGGAGTTGGCCAAGTTGTTGCGGGCGGTGAGGGTGTCGGGGTGCTCGGGCCCCAGCAGTCGCTGGCGGCCAAGGACTACCTGTTCCAGCAGGGGGATGGCTTCCTCGGCCCGCCCCTCCTCCAAGTAAGAGAACGCGAGGTTGGCTCGGATGGTGAGGGTGTTGGGGTGCTCGGGCCCCAGCAGCCGCTCGGCGTCGGTGGCCAGCTGCCCCTCGAGAGTGATGCCTTCCTCGCCGCGCCCCGCCTGCCGGTAGGAGGCGGCCAGGTTGGCTCGGGCGGCAAGGGTGTCGGGGTGCTCGGGCCCCAGCAGTCGCTGGCGGCCAAGGACTACCTGTTCCAGCAGGGGGACGGCTTCCTCGGCCCGCCCGGTCTCCTTATAAGAGACGGCCAGGTTGTTGCGGGCGGTCAGGGTGCTCGGGTGCCCGGCCCCAAAGAGACGTTCGAAGCCGGCGACAACCTGCTCTTCCAGGGGAATGGCATCCGCCGTGCGGCCCACCTGCGCGTATGAAAGGGCCAGATTGTTGCGGGAAGTGAGGGTGTCGGGGTGCTCGGGCCCCAGCAGCCGCTCGCGGTCGGCGACGACCTGCTCTTCGAGAGCGATGGCTTCCTCGGCACGCCCCGCCTCCCGATAGGAGATGGCCAGGTTGGCTCGGGCAGTGAGGGTGTCGGGGTGCTCGGGCCCGAGCAGCCGCTCGATGTCAGCGACGACCTCCTCTTCCAGGGAGGTGACTTTCGCCGTGCGCCCTGCCGCCGAGTAGGCGGTGGCCAAATTGGCGCGGGCGGCGATGGACTCGGGCCCCAGCCCCAGCACCCGATCGGCGTCGGCGACTACCTGTTCGAGCAGGGTGATGGCTTCTTCGGTGCGCCCCGCCGTCAAGTAGGAGGTGGCCAAGCTGTTGCGGGCGGCGAGAGTTTCGAGGTGCTCGGCTCCCAGGAGCGGCTCGGCGCTGGCGACGACCTGCTCCAGGAGGGTGATGGCTTCGGGCGTGCGACCCGCTTGCCGGTAGGAGGTGCCCAGGTCGGTGCGAGCGGAAAAGGTGTCGGGGTGCTCGGGCCCCAGCAACCGCTCGGCGTCGGCGACGACCTGCTCCAGGAGGGTGATGGCTTCGGCAGTCCGCTCCGCTTCCTTATACGCGGTGCCCAGGCCAGCGCGGGCGGTGAGGGTGTCGGGGTGCTCGGGCCCCAGCAGCCTCCCGGCGGTTGTGGCGAGGTGGTGCCAATGGGTGAGTGCAGCGGCGTACAGGCCAGCGTTCAGCAGGCTCTTCCCTGCCCGGTACAGCACCCCGTGGCCATGGGGTTGCCACAGCAGGTCGCCAGAGTGGGCGGCCAGGGTGTCGGTGTTGGCCCGCAGTACGGAGCACAGATCGGGATCGGTGTGGTCGGTCTCGGGCCAGATTGCCGCCAAGGCGTCTGCGGTCGCCTGCACCATCGCGGGGACATCGGGTGCAGGGGTGGTTTCGCGGGCGGCGCGGGCGGTCAGGGCGTGCAGGCGCACCGTACGGGGGCCGTGCCGGGAGTCGCAGGTGATCAGACCGTAGCGGTGTAGCAGCCGCAGTGCGGATCGGGCCTGCTCCGTGGTGACGTCAGGAGAAGGGAGGGCGGCCGGTGCGGTGGAGCGGCTTCGGTGGGTGGTCAGGTAGCGGGTGATCGCGGCTTCGGCCCACAGGGCCTGGGGGTGTCCGGCCGGGTCCAGGCGGGAGGCCAGGCGCAGGGCGGGGACGGCCAGGCCCACTGGGTTGCATCGCTGGGCGGCGTCCAGGGTCAGCAGCAGAGCCGCGGCGATCTGCCGCCCGTAGCCCTCGGTGTCCGCCTGATGGGGCAACGTCGCCCCCAGCCGTAACTCGCGGTCGGTGAGGACGTCAAGGTAGGGCGTGCATGGAACGTCTTCGTTGATCATGTATGCGGCGGCAAGGGCCAGCGCCAGCGGCAGGTACCCCAGCTTCTGCACCACATCCTCGGCCCGCACGTCCAACAGGTGGGGCGTCTGCGCGCCGGTGAACCGGTCGCGCAAGAAGGCCATCGCTTCAGCCGGGGTGTAGGCGTCGACCTCGATGACCACCCGGCCGCCGCCGGACAGCAGCGCATCCCGGCGCCGGGTGGTGACCAACACCCGGCCCTGTCCCGCACGAGAAGGCGGCGGCCACCACGGGGCGATCTCCTCCACATCGGCGAGGTCATCGAGGACTACCAGCCACGAGCGGGAGGTGACAGCCAGCCAGGCTAGGAAGGCCCGGGCATCCGTCTCGGGGTCCTGCCCTGCAGCGCCGGGTGCCTGGACGCGGCGTGCAACGTCGCCGTAGCCGGTGACGACCTGCTGAGTCTCGGAGGCGTTTACCCAGACCACCAGCTCGGTGCCCTCGGACAGCGCATGGTGGGCATAGGCGGCGGCCAGCTGGGATTTGCCTACCCCGCCACCGCCGGAGAGCACCTGAGTCAGCACCACCGTGGCGTGTCCGGCCCGGGCCTGTTCAATCCGCTCACGCAGACTAGTGCGGGGCTGGAAGGCCGAGGCCAGGGCTGGCACGGCCCCCACCCGCACGGGCCACTCCACTGGGGCCTGCGGCGCAGCGTATTGGTTCAGCACCTCGATGTTCCAGGCCGCCAGGCTGCCGTGCTTAGCCGAGATTATGGTGTGGGCGTCAGGTTGGGGAGCCTGCCTGCTGCCGGGCGCGGTCAGCTCGGGTCCGCGTCCGGCTGGGGAGGGTTTCCCATGGTCACGTTGCCCGTCTTCACCGCGCTCACCGAGCCGTGCGTGGACTGGATGTGCACGTTTCCGCTAATGGCGATCTCCCCTACGGTGACCCCAGGGGCCTGCCGGACCTGTGTGACGAGCTCGCGCAGGCCAGCTGCTGCCTGAACGCGGTCATCCTCACCCAAGTCATCCAATAGGTCAGCGAACCGAGTCCGCCAGGATGCGGCCTCCTGGCCCCGGCATTCCTCAACTTGGCCTGGGCTAGCACTCGCCAGCACTTCCGCTGTCTGGTCCAGCCGCTCCAGCGCGACGCGTTCCCGCCTGGTGTCCCCTCGGCCAAACCAGGCCGCCGCCTTCTCCCGGAATCCCCGCCAGGCGTCCGTGCCCGCAGCCTGTACCACTGCCAAGCCCCCCGCCGCGACAAGCGTGGCCAGTTCCTCTGCCAGCATCCAATCCCCCCACTGTCCCCTGCTGCATGCTGATTGGTCTGAGACGGTAGCGCCCTACTAGCGCGCACACAGCGTCTTTTCCGATATACGCTCAGCCACCGCCCTCCGGTTCCCCGACCCCGCTCACCAGCGGACCCATGGAACGCTGGAGTCCAGGGCCGGTCCCACTTGGCGTTGCCGGCCCGCATGGAGGCCGTCACCGCAAGGCCGCAAGCAGTCGACCAGCGCGGCCACGTCCTGGGACAGTCGACGGTGACTTCGGTGACGATGGCTGGTTCGACCAATTGGGGATGGGATGTGCCTGTTGCTCTTGGCGCAGACCGTCGACCGGGCCCGCCTGCCCGAACCGGCGAAGTACCGTCCAACGCCGCCGGTGTGAGCTGTCGCGGCACGATGTCGTAGTGCACGCACAAGTCGATCACTGGCTTGACCAACTGGTCGATCGACGAGGGCATCAGCCCGGCCGCGTCCCGCGCCCACTGGTACTCCGCGAGCGTGTCGAAGAAGTACGACCGCTCATCCGTCTGGCCTGAACGGCTCTGGCGGGTGTGGAGAGAGAAGACCTCCGCCAGACCGAACCGCGTCACGTCCAGGGGCCAGGGAACGTGTTTCGGATTCCCTCATGAACCCGCAGATTACGACGGCCACTCGCGGAATATGCGAGTGATTGCAGGAATCTCACACCCTTGAGGGATGCCTCGAACACGGGTCTCCTACCTGCTGACTTCGCCCGATCAACCCCTCAGGCGCGGTTCAGGAACCCGTGCGTACTTCCAGTTACGAAGTGGGCCGGCCGCTCCTGTGCGGCCCGGGCCGCACAGGAGCCGCGCCGGGTGAGCCGTTGCTGTACCCGCTCGAAGGCGAGGCGGCCTGCGGCGTCCCAGACGACGAGCTCGCCGTCGAGCGCGGTCGCGTCCGGCAACTGGGCGGCCCCTGCCACGATCTCCGGAAAGGAGGCGGCCATGTCGGTGCCGCGTTTCGAGCGCAGCATCACCTGGTCGGCGTCGACGGAGAGGAGTGCCCGGAACCCGTCCCACTTCGGTTATGCGCTGTTGAGCTGTCCACGGGCTATCGTTCAGCGCCATGTCGATCTCGGGATGGCGAGTGCACTTCGAAGGAGTTGCTCCAGTTCCCGGGGCCGAAGCGCAGTGTCATCACCCTCCGACTGCCGCAAGATCACGCCAACTGAAGTAGCGACTTACGGTAAACGCGCATGTCCGCATTATCGCTTTACAGCAATGACTCGCGTGGCGCGTTATGCGCTCGATCACTCCTCGTCGTCATCCGCGAATTGGGCGCAGGCATCGGCGGCATCCTTGATGAATTCACTGTCTGAATCGATCAACCGGGACGGAACGCGAACGTTGCAGGTAAGGACACGGTCGCCGTCGAGCGCAATACGGAAATCAGCTGCGTCGGAATGGGGAGTGTGCCCCCCTTCTCTGATGCCGAACAGCCCCCTTTGCTGCTCCATGACATCGGCGGGGGCAGCAGGCGCCACGACGCGGTCAGGTCCGCCATCGAAAAGGAACTCAAAGGGTGCGATTCCGGTTAGGTCGTTCCATAGCGCGAGCACCAGCACTACGCTGCTTAGATCGACGCGGATGTTCCTCAGTGCGCTTCGCAGGCGCACCCACAGCGACCCACCCTCAACGCTGACGATCTCGAAGGTGAAATCCTTGGGCAATGCGGGTTGCAACAAATGCACGAGGGGTGGCTTGGCTGGCCCGCTGCGGTGCACTTGATCTACGGCATGAGCCCAGCGAAACCATCTGTCGAGGTCCTGCAAGGCAGGGCCAATATGGAAGACGGAGGCATCTCGGAACTCAATCGTCACTTCGATCTCACGGACGGGGTGGCCGCCACTCCATTCGTCAGCGAGGGGTGCGATGGCCTGCGTGAAGTGGGCCCAGTACGCGGTCGGCAGTCGACTGCTTGCTGCGAAGCCTTCCATAGGTCCTCCTTAGGTCAACGGCAAGGGGTATTAACACATGCATGTCGTTGTATCGAGGCACATGACACCGAGTTAGCAGCCATATGGCCCAGGGGTCTCATGGCGAGACGGCAGTTCGCGGGGACGCGGGTGTTCCGGGTGCAGGCGGCGACGCGCGACGCTTTGGTGAGCCGCTTTAGAGCCATAGGAACGCAACCGCTCCCACAGGCAAGTCCGCGCCCGCTAGAACACGTCTTCGCCCGAATGAAGACCTGGAATATCCTCCGCGACTGCCGCCTCAAGGGGAAACGGTGTGCATCACGCCATTAACGGCAGCTTTGGTTGATGCGTAGCCCACCGTCATGGGATAGGCGGAGTCTGGCAATAGCGCACATAGTAAACGTACGCTTGCGCAGGTGCGGCGAGCTGGCCCTGGGAAGCGAACTCCTTCATTTTTTCAAAGAGGCCGTTGCTGTACTGGGCCCAAGCGACATACTGCCCTATGGCGGTCGACTTCCAGTCCCTGTAGCGGGTGTCGATGTACCCCTGGATTGTCTGTTCTGTCGCATCAGTAAACCAGTTGGTCGTGGGTGGATTCTGCTCCAGCTTCTTCTCCGGCGTCAGAGCAGTCCACGCTTGTTCACAGGCAAACTGCTTGATGTAGTCTTCGCCGGTCTTCTTGAGGCTGTCCCTGAGGGTTACCCACTCCGCGTCGACGCGCGCTACATTGGACGGCCGGGAATTATCAGTCAGGGTGGCGGCCGTCTGAGGTATTTCCGCCTGCCTGATGGCAGTTGCCAGCCTGAGTTGTGCAGCTAGGGCAGCTTCTCGTGCAGCGAGCTCTGCGCTCGATAGGTTGTCGGGAACGGCGGCCAACTCAGTAGACAGCTCGCTCATCTCTTCCCTGAAAGCTGACAACTCGCTGCTGTTTGCAGATTCAGGAATAGTGGTGCGCAGCTGATCTGCTTGCCTGGCGAGTGATTTGAGGTTGTTGAGAACACTCTCACTACTGCCGCCTCCACGGCTGCATCCACTGCCGATGAGGATGGACAATAGTATCGCCAGGAGTGCAACAAAGATACGAGATCTGGTCATCATCCGAAGCCTCTCAACTGCGCTTGCGAGGCGGCTATCCGGCATAGTGTCCACTGGGGTACTCGGCCGCTTTGGGATCCATAACGCACATACAGAAGGGACATGCTTTCACTCGCCGTAGACTCGTCCCCGAGAGAGTGCGGCAACGGGAATCTCTTCATGCGGCGTCCTCACCAGTGGGTCTTGGTGAACCTCCGGTGGCGGAACATTCCTCTTGTCAAACAGGAGGCCCCGGAGTCGCATCATGCCCTCGAAGGACGCGTTGATAGTCCCATTTTATGATTCTTCGTTGGAGCGGGCGACTCGACGCTGCACTGCAAGTGTGCGGATCCCTACTGAGGTTGATATCCTGAGGCCGTCTCGCTTTTCAGGATGCTCCGATGGCCAGTCCGGTCTCTGGCAAGCATCCGTCTATTGCCAGCAGTCGTCTATGAGGTGGCCCGGTTGGAATCGCTGGACGAGGTGTTCGGGCGACGATGGAGAGCTAGTGTTCCGTGTTTGAAGTAGCTTTACGTCTGGATGTCGGGGAGAATCGGGCCATGTATGTGGCCTCGGCGTTGGTGCTTCGTGACGGTGATCGTTCCCGGCTGGAGGCGTTGGTGCGCATGACGTCCGCGCCGTCCGGCCTGGTTCAGCGGGCGCGGATCGTGCTGCTGGCGGCGGACGGGGTGCCGAACACCGAGATCGCCGAGTCACTGGGGTCCTCGCGTCCGACCGTTCTCAAGTGGCGTTCGCGTTATGCCGAGTCGGGCATCGAGGCGCTGGGCGATCTCCCGCGCGCGGGGCGGCCCGGCACCGTGGACGAGGTCGCTGTTCTGGTCGCCACGCTCGCGGAGGACGGCAGGCCGCCGGCGCGGCTCGGCGTCACGCACTGGTCGTCGCGGCTGCTGGGCGCGGAGCTGGGGCTGGCGTACTCCACGATCGCCAAGATCTGGCGGAAGTGGGGTATCCAGCCGCACCGGGTGGAGACGTTCAAGTTCTCCACCGATCCTGAACTCGAGCCGAAGATCCGGGACATCGTCGGGCTGTATCTGGCGCCGCCGGAGAAGGCGGTGGTGGTCTGCGTGGACGAGAAAACCCAGATTCAGGCACTGGACCGCACTGCTCCGATCCTGCCGCTGCGGCCCGGTCTGCCCGAGCGGCAGACTCACGACTACAGGCGCAACGGCACCACTTCGCTGTTCGCCGCACTTGAGGTCGCCACCGGCAAGATCAGTGCGGACGCCTGCTACCAGCGGCACACCAACAAGGAGTTCCTCACCTTCCTCAAGCAGGTCGCCAAGGCCCACCCCCGAGTGAAGCTGCACGTCATCGCCGACAACTACGCCACGCACAAGCATCCCAACGTCAAGGCGTGGCTGGCGAAGAACCCGCGGATCACGCTGCACTTCACCCCCACCTCCTGCTCGTGGCTGAACATGATCGAGATCTTCTTCGGGATCATCACGCGGCAGGCGGTACGGCGCGGCACCTTCGAGTCCGTCCCCGACCTCAAGGCCGCCATCCGCGCGTTCATCGATGGCTACAACGACCGCTGCAAGCCCTTCACCTGGACGAAGTCCGCCGACCAGATCCTCGACAAGATCAAGCGGAAATAGACTTCAAACACACGACACTAGAGACAGCGGTTGATGACAAGCGTCTTGCTCGGAACCCGATGAGGTCCAAGTCGGTCCGATGGCCGAAGCTGCCCGATGAGCGTCGCGAGGCGTGGCCTGAGGCGTTGGCTCGGAGGGTGCGTGATGAGATCAGCCAGAGACGCCGTATAGCGGTAGTTCTTGGGCTTGGGTGCGGTCTGCGCCAGGGCGAAGTCTTCGGCCTGAGCATGGAGGACGTCGACCACGCGCGCGGAGTGCTCCACGTCCGACGTCAGGTGCAAATAGTCAATGGCCGGAAGTACTTTACCCTTCCAAAGGGTGGCAAAACGCGCGTTGCGGACATGCCGCGTTCCGTGTCCGACGAGCTGGTGAAGCATGCCAGGGCATACCCCGGCGACAAGGTCGAGCTTCCCTGGGGCGGTCCTGAATTGGACAGGGAGCGGAAGAAGTTCGGCCTCGTACTGACAACGAAGTACGGGAACGCGATCGCCGCCAACACGTGGAACACCGAGATCTGGAAGCCTGCCTTGGCTAGGGCAGGTGTAATCCCTCCGCGTGTCAAGGGGGCGAAACCTTGGCAGTGGCAAGCGGCACCGAAGGACGGGTTCCATGTGCTGAGGCACACGTACGCGTCCCTCGTGCTGGAGGCAGGAGAGTCGGTCGTCACACTCGCCAAGTGGTTGGGGCATTCATCGCCGACCATCACGCTCGATCACTACGCGCACTTCATGCCGGAGGCGGGGAAGAAGGGGCGCAGGGCGATCGATAGCCTGTTGGGGGAGCGGGCCGAGGAGAGTTCCGGTCCAAACTCCCCAGATTCTCCCCAGGCCCGATCCTGAGTGCGGATTCGACCGTCCGACGCGCGTAAACAGCGAGGTGAGACCCCGTATGTTCACCACTCGACCGACGCTCCAGGGGACCTTTGGCATGGTGTCCTCCACGCACTGGCTCGCCTCGCAGTCGGCGATGGCGGTCCTGGAGGACGGCGGTAACGCGTTCGACGCGGCCGTGGCGGCGGGCTTCGTCCTGCATGTCGTGGAACCCCACCTCAACGGGCCCGCCGGCGAGGTGCCGATCATCCTCGCCCCGGCGGGCGGCGAGGTCCGGGTACTGTGCGGGCAGGGCGTGGCACCCGCCGGGGCGACGATCGAGCACTACCGGGGGCTCGCCCTGGAACTCGTCCCCGGTACGGGCCCCTTGGCCGCCGCGGTGCCGGGCGCCTTCGACGCGTGGCTGCTCCTCCTGCGCGACCACGGCACCAAGGACCTGGCCGACGTCCTGAAGTACGCCATCGGGTACGCGCAGGACGGGCACGCGCCCGTGGAGAACGTGGGCGCGACGGTCGAGTCCGTGCGGGACCTCTTCGAGAAGGAGTGGCTGTCGTCGGCGGAGGTGTACCTGCCGGACGGGCGGGCGCCCCGCCCCGGCGAGCTGTTCCGCAACCCGGCGCTGGCCGCGACCTGGCGGCGGCTGCTCGCCGAGACCGAGGGGGCGGGCGGCCGGGAGGCCCGGATCGAGGCGGCGCGCGAGGTGTGGCGCTCCGGCTTCATCGCCGACGCCCTCGTCCGGCAGGCCGGGCGGCCCACCCTGGACACCAGCGGCGAACGGCACACCGGGACGCTCACCCCGGCCGACCTCGCCGGCTGGTCCGCGTCCTACGAGGCCCCGGCGACGTACGACTGGCACGGCTGGACCCTGTGCAAGGCCGGCCCCTGGAGCCAGGGCCCGGTGCTCCTCCAGCAACTCGCCCTGCTGCCGCCCGAACTGCCCGCGTACGGGTCCGCCGACTATGTGCACCTCCTCGTCGAGGGCTGCAAGCTCGCCATGGCGGACCGGGAGGCCTGGTACGGGGACGCGGCGCCGGTACCGCTCGACGAGCTGCTGTCCGACGAGTACAACGCCGCGCGGCGCGCCCTCGTCGGCGACACGGCCTCGTACGAGCTGCTGCCGGGCCGTCCCGGTGACCGCACCCCGCGACTGAGCGCGCACGCGCGCGTGGTGGCCACCGATGACCCGGGCTTCAGCGGCATGGGGGCCGGCGAGCCCACCGTCGCGAAGGGGCTCGGGGGAGTGGGCGAGCCCACCGGTACGGAGGGGCTCCGTGGAGTGGGTGAGCCCACCGTCGCCAAGAGTCCTCGGTCGCCGGTGCCGGGGGAGCCCGAGGTCGCGGGGGACGGGAGCACCCGGGGGGACACCTGCCACCTCGACGTCGTCGACCGCTGGGGCAACATGGTCGCGGCCACGCCCAGCGGCGGCTGGCTGCAGTCCAACCCGGTGGTGCCCGAGCTGGGTTTCCCGCTCGGCACCCGGTTGCAGATGACCTGGCTGGACGAGGGGCTGCCCAACTCCCTCACCCCCGGCCGGCGGCCGCGCACCACGCTCACCCCGTCGCTGGCGCTGCGCGACGGCGTGCCGGTCATGGCCTTCGGCACACCCGGCGGCGACCAGCAGGACCAGTGGCAGCTGCACTTCTTCCTCGCCGTCGCCCTGCGCCCGCACATGCGCGGCGGCCTCGACCTCCAGGGCGCGATCGACGCCCCGAACTGGCACAACGACAGCTTCCCCGGCTCCTTCTACCCGCGCGGTATGCGCCCCGGCAGCGTCACCGTCGAGTCCCGCATGCCCCCGGAGACCGTCGCCGAGCTGCGTCGGCGCGGCCATGACGTCGTGATCGGCGAGGCCTGGTCCGAGGGCAGACTGTGCGCGGTCGCACGGGACCCGGAGACCGGGGTGTTGTCGGCGGCGGCGAATCCGCGCGGGATGCAGGGGTATGCGGTCGGGCGCTGAGCGGAGGGCCGGCCGCGCCCGCTTCCCGGCCCGTCCGCCCGGCTGCCCGTCGCAGCCCGTCCGCCCCGGATATTCACGGCGATTCCATCCCGAATACCCCGAACGGGTGGGGATTGTCAGTGCCGCGTGCTGTCATGGAGGCATGATCGAAGACAACGAAACCATCGACGAGTTTCTCGCCCGGCACGCCTCGGACGTCGAGGAAGCGATCCGCAAGGCCGCCGCCGCGGAGATCATGCCGCGCTTCCGGCAGCTCGCAGCGCACGAGGTCGACGAGAAGAACGGCCCGCACGACCTGGTGACCGACGCCGACCGCAAGGCCGAGCTGTATCTGACCGAGGTGCTCGCCGCGCTGCTGCCCGGCTCGGTCGTGGTCGGCGAGGAAGCGGTGCACGCGAACCCGGCGTCGTACGAGGCGCTTCAGGGCGACGCACCGGTCTGGATCGTCGACCCGGTGGACGGCACCCGGCAGTTCGTGCACGGCGAGCCCGGCTTCTGCACCCTCGTCGCCCTCGCCCAGGGCGGGGTCCTGCGCGCCTCCTGGACCTACGCGCCCGCCCTCGACCGGCTCGCCGTGGCGATACGCGGCCAGGGGGCCACGCTCGACGGCGAGCCCCTGCGCGCCGGTTCGCCCGACCCCGGCCGTGACCTCGACATCGCCACCTCCCACCCGGACTACACCACGGACGAGCAGAAGCGGGCCCTGCTCGGCCTCTGGACGGACGGGGTGGAACCGCGCGCCTGCGGTTCGGCCGGGCTGGAGTATCTCGCCATCGCCCGGGGCCGGTTGGACGCGACCGCCTTCAGCTGGGAAGCGGCCTGGGACCACGCGGCCGGGCTCCTGCTCGTCGAGGAGGCGGGCGGCGCCCACCTCACCCTGGCCGGCGAACCCTTCCGGATAACCGGCGGCAACGCCCTGCCGTTCACCACGGCCCGGGACGCGGCCACGGCCCGCCGTGTGGTGGGGCTGCTGTCCGACGGGGGCTGACCTCCGACGGAGCCTGACGCGGGTGCCGGGTGCCGGGTGCCGGGTGCCGGGTGCCGGGTGCCGGGTGCCGGGTGCCGGGGGCGCCTCGCCCGACCGCACGGCGGGCCGGGGTGTCTCCCCGGTGGCCCGGTCGGAGCGGTGGAGCGTGGGACGGAGCGCCGGGTGGAGCACGGTGAGCGGAACCGGCGCGTCCGTCGGCGGAGCCCACCCTTGCCCGGGCTGTCGGTGGCCGGGCATATCCTGGGCGCGTGTCTGTCGGCGGGCGGGGATTCCGCCGACGGGGCTTGGCCATCGGCTGACGAAGGGGTCCGGACGTGCCGTCGATGCTCGACGCGGTGGTGGTGGGGGCGGGGCCGAACGGCCTGACGGCTGCCGTGGAGCTGGCCCGCCGCGGTTTCTCCGTGGCCGTGTTCGAGGCGAAGGACACCGTGGGAGGGGGCGCCCGCACCGCGGAGCTGACCCTGCCCGGCTTCCGTCACGACCCCTGCTCGGCCGCGCACCCGCTCGGCGTCAACTCGCCCGCGTTCAAGGCGATGCCGCTGCACCGCTACGGCCTGGAGTGGCTGCACGCCGAGCTGCCCATGGCCCACCCCTTCCTCGACGGCTCGGCGGCCGTGCTGGCGCGCTCGGTGGGGGAGACGGCCGCCTCGTTCGGGCCGCGTGACGCGGGCACGTACCGCAGACTGGTCGAGCCGTTCCTGCCCAAGTGGGACACCCTCGCCCGGGACTTCATGTCGCTGCCGCTGTCCGCGCTGCCCCGCGACCCGGTCACCCTCGCCCGGTTCGGCCTGGTGGGGCTGCCGCCGTCGACCTGGCTGATGCGCCGCTTCAAGGACGAGCGGGCCAAGGCGCTGTTCGCCGGACTCGTCGCCCATGTCATCGCCCCGCTCGGCGGCCTCGCCACCGGCGCCGTCGGCCTCGTCTTCGCGCTGGCCGCGCACGCCGCCGGCTGGCCGGTCGCCCGGGGCGGCTCCCAGGCCATCTCCGACGCGCTCACCGCGTATCTGAAGGACCTCGGCGGCACCGTCCACACCGACTACGAGGTCAAGCGCCTCGACGACCTGCCGCCCGCCCGCGCGTACGTCTTCGACACCTCGCCCACCGCGCTGGCCCGGATCGCCGGCTTCGGCAACTACTACGAGCAGTACCGCTACGGCGCGAGCGTCTTCAAGCTCGACTACGCGCTGGACGGCCCCGTGCCGTGGACCGCCGAGGAGGCGCGCACCGCCGGGACCGTCCAGGTCGGGGCGAGCAGGGCCGAGATCAGCGCGGCGCTCGACGCGGCCTCCCGGCACGGCCGGGCGCCCGACGCGCCCTTCCTGATCACCGTGCAGCCCAGCCTCGTCGACCCGAGCCGGGCCCCCGAGGGCAAGCACGTCTTCTGGGCGTACGGCCATGTCCCCAACGGCTGGACCGGAGACCTGACGGACGCCGTCGAGCGCCAACTGGAGCGCTTCGCCCCGGGGTTCCGCGACCGCGTCCTCGCCCGCGCCATCGCCGGCCCGCCCGAACTCGCCGCGCACAACGCGAACTACGTGGGCGGCGACATCGCCTGCGGCGCCGCCTCCGGACTGCAGCTGCTGCTCCGCCCCAAGCTCTCGCTCTTCCCGTACCACACCCCGCATCCGGCCGTGTTCATCTGCTCCTCGGCGACCCCGCCGGGCCCCGGTGTGCACGGCATGTCGGGGCACAACGCGGCCAAGGCGGTGTGGCGGAGGCTGCGGCAGGAGCCCTGAGGTTCATCGGCGCGCAATGCAATGTCACGAATCGACAAAGGTCTTCACACTTTCTCCATGTGAATGTTCAAGTCACGTGGGTAAGTTGCCGCCATGGAAGATCGGAGAGCGGTACCGGGCTCCGGCTCACGACCTGCCGTGGGCCTCGCCGACCTCGCGCAACTCGTGCGCGCACCGGCCGCCTTGAGCGTCCCGGGCGACGTGCTCGCGGGGGCCGCCGCCGCCGGACACCCGCTGGGCGCGCGGACGTTCGGTGTGATGGGCTCGTCGGTCTGCCTCTACTGGGCCGGCATGGCCCTCAACGACTACGCCGACGCCGCGGTCGACGCGGTCGAGCGCCCCGAGCGCCCCGTCCCGTCGGGCCGTGTCCCGCGCCGCACCGCCCTCGCCGTCGCGGGCGCCCTCACGGCGGGGGGCCTCGCGCTCGCCGCCGCCTCGGGAGGCCGGCGGAGTCTGCTGGGAGCGCTCCCCCTGGCCGGTGCCGTCTGGGCGTACGACCTGAAGCTCAAGTCCACCCCGGCCGGCCCGGCCGCCATGGCCTCCGCGCGGGCCCTGGACGTCCTCGCGGGCGCCCTCGCCGCCGGGCGCGGGCCGGACCGTACGACCGGAACCGGTACCGCCCTGCTGCGCGGTGCCGTCCCCGCCGCGCTGGTGGGCGCCCACACGTACACGCTGACCGCCCTCAGCCGCCACGAGATCTCCGGCGCCCCCGCCCGGCTGCCGGCCGCGACCCTCGCCGCCTCCACGGCCACCGCCCTCGCCGCGGCACTCCCGGCCGTCCGCACGGCCGTCGCCTGGCGCGCGGGGCGCCTCGCGGAGCGCGACGGGGCCACCGGCGCCGCGCGGTCCGGCACGAGCGCCGGGATCTCGCGCCCGGCGGCGACCGTCACCATCCCGCGCCCGGCCGCGGCCTCCGGGACCCGCCGCCCGGCCACGACCGCCAGTGTCTCGCCCTCCACCGCCGCCCGCGCCGTCGTGGTCGCCGCCGGTGCCCTCGCCTACCTCGGCAGCTACGGAGCCGCCCAGGCCCGTGCCGTACGGAAGCCGTCGGGCGAGAACGTACGGCGGGCCGTCGGCGCCGGGATCCTCGGGCTGATGCCGCTGCAGGCGGCGCTGACCGCACGGAGCGGAGCCACGGTCGCGGCGGCGGCCCTGGGTGTCGTGCACCCCCTCGCCCGGCGGCTCGCCCGGCGCATATCCCCCACCTGAACCAGCACAGACCTCCGCGGGAGGAGAGCCGGCATGACCCCGCCCCCCACGCCCCTCCGATTCGGCTACGGCACCAACGGCTTCACCAACCACCGGCTCGCCGACGTCCTCGCGGTCCTCGCCGACCTCGGCTACGACGGTGTCGCGCTCACCCTGGACCACGGCCACCTCGACCCGTACGCCGACGACCTGCCCCGGCGGGTGGCCGAGGTCGCCCGGGACCTGGCCCGGCACGGACTCGACGTGACCGTCGAGACCGGTGCGCCCTACCTCCTCGACCCCTGGGGCAAGCACCACCCGACCCTCATGGCGGACGGGTCCGAGCCCCGGATCGACCTGCTGCGCCGGGCCGTCCGCATCGCCGCCGACCTCGGCTCGCCCACCGTCCACCTGTGCAGCGGCCCCGCGCCGGCCGTCGGGCTGCCGGAACGGGACGCGTGGAAACGGCTCGCGGCGGGCATCGAGACCGTCCTGGAGACGGCGGGGGAGTACGGCGTCTCGCTGGCCTTCGAGCCCGAGCCGTACATGTTCGTCGACACAGTGGAACGGTGCCTGGAACTAGCCGAGATGGTCGGCGGGCACGAACTGTTCGGGATCACCCTCGACATCGGGCACGCGCACTGCGTGGAGGACCGGACGGTACTGGAGTGTGTCCGCCTCGCCGCCCCGCGCCTGCTGAACGTGCAGATCGAGGACATGCGGCGGGGCGTCCACCAGCATCTCGAACTCGGCTCCGGCGAGATCGACTTCCCGCCCGTGCTCGCGGCCCTGCGGGACCTCGACCACCGAGGACTGGTCTCCGTGGAGATCCAGGGCGGTGCCCTCGACGCCCCCGAAGTGGCCCGTCGCTCGCTGGACTTCCTGCGCGCGGCGACGGCCTGACCCCACCCGACGCACACACCGTTCCGTCCCGTCCTCCACCCCACCGGAGGTTGTCCCGTCATGGTCCCCACAGGAACGCCGCTCCCCGAGACGGCCGCACCCTCCGACCCCCGAAGCCTCCTCGCCCGGCACGCCGACCCGGCGGCCCGTGCCTGGCTCGACGAGGCCGTGGCCCGGATCGCCGACCGGCCCGCCGCCGTACGCACCCTGTTCCCCGCCGCCCGAAGACGCAGCGGGCGTGCCCGGCTGGACGCGCACTGGACCGTCGACGAGGCGGCCCGCGCCGTCCTGCTCACCGCGCTGCCGCTGGGCGGGCAGCCGCTCGCCGAGGAACTCGCGGGCCTCTTCCGCCACGGCGACCCGGCCGAACAGCGGGCCGTCCTGCGGGCCCTGCACCTGTTCACCGGCCCCCGAGACGGCGACAGCTCCACAGAACCCCTCGGCGACCTCGCCCTGCCGCTCGTCCGCGAGGCCCTGCGCGGCAACGACGGCAGTGTCATCGAGGCCGCCCTCGGCCCGTACGGCGCCGCCCGCCTCCCGGACGCCGAGTACCGGCAGGCCGTACTGAAGTGCGTCTTCCACGAGATCGCGCTGGACCGGATCGCGGGTCTTGCCGCCCGCGCCGACGCCGAACTCGCCCGGATGCTCGCCGACTTCGCGCACGAGCGGGTCGCCGCCGGACGGGACGTACCGGCCGACATCTGGCCCGTCGTCGGCCCCTTCCCCGCCGCCGACCTGCTCACCGACCGGCTCACCACCGAGACGCGGGCCAGCGCCCCCGACCGCCGCGAGGCCGCCGAGCGCGCCCTGAAGGCGCTCCGGGAAGCCACCGCCACCCTCTGACCGCCACCCTCTGACCGCCACCCCCTGACCCCAGCCGCCTCGCCACAGCCCCCTGGCCACCGCCCCGCCTCCGCCAGGCACCGCCTTCGTACAGCGGGCTTCCCCCAGCCGCCGCAGCACACCGCCGACGTCGCTCACAGCACAACCAGAGGAAAAGGCCCGCCCGTGCGCATCTTCGACCCCCACATCCATATGACCTCCCGCACCACCGACGACTACGAGGCGATGTACGCGGCGGGGGTGCGTGCCGTTGTCGAGCCGGCCTTCTGGCTGGGCCAGCCCCGCACCTCGCCGGAGAGCTTCTACGACTACTTCGACGCGCTGCTGGGCTGGGAGCCCTACCGGGCCGCCCAGTTCGGCATGCAGCACTTCTGCACGATCGCCCTCAACCCCAAGGAGGCCAACGACCCGCGCTGCCGGCCCGTGCTGGACGAGCTGCCCCGCTATCTCGCCAAGGACCGGGTGGTCGCGGTCGGCGAGATCGGCTACGACTCCATGACACCCGAGGAGGACGAGGCGCTCGCCCTCCAGCTCCAGCTCGCGATCGAGCACGAACTGCCCGCCCTCGTGCACACCCCGCACCGCGACAAGGCCGCCGGCACCCGCCGGACCCTGGACGTCGTACGGGAGTCGGGCATCGCCCCCGAACTCGTCGTCCTCGACCACCTCAACGAACTGACCGTCGGCATGGTCCTCGACAGCGGCTGCTGGGCCGGGTTCTCGATCTACCCGAGGACCAAGATGAGCGAGGACCGCATGGTGCCGATCCTTCGGGAGCACGGCACCGAGCGCGTCCTCGTCAACTCGGCCGCCGACTGGGGCCGTTCGGACCCCCTCAAGACCCGGAAGACCGCCGACGCCATGCTCGCCGCCGGGTTCGACGACGACGCCGTGGACCGGGTGCTGTGGCGCAACCCCGTCGCTTTCTACGGGCAGAGCGGCCGGCTCGACCTCGACGAGCCCAAGCCGGACGAGGAGTCGAGCTTCCAGGGCAACTCCATCCGGCGCGGCGGGGAGTGAGGGCGAGGCCATGCGCTTCCGGCATCCGGACGGCACCGCCGTCCACCTCGGCTACTGCAGCAATGTCCACCAGGCGGAGGACCTCGACGGCGTCCTCGCCCAACTCGCCACCTATGCCGAGCCGGTGCGCGAACGCCTCGGCGCCGACCGGCTGGGCATCGGGCTCTGGCTCGCCCGCGACGTGGTCTCCGAACTGGTCGTGGAACCGAGCGAGTTGAAGCGTCTCAAGGGCGAACTCGCCGCGCGGGGCCTGGAGACCGTCACCCTCAACGCCTTCCCGTACGCCGGGTTCCACCGCGAGGTGGTCAAGAAGGACGTGTACCTCCCCGACTGGGCGGACGAGGCCCGGCTGAGCCACACCCTCGACTGCGCCCGCGTCCTCGCCGCGCTCCTCCCCGACGACGCCGAGCGCGGCAGCGTCTCCACCCTGCCGCTGGCCTGGCGCACCCCCTGGCCGCCGGACCGCGCCGACGCCGCCCGCCGCGCCCTGGACCGGCTCACCGCCGGGCTCGCCGAGATCGAGTCGGACACCGGCCGCCGTATCCGGGTCGGCTTCGAACCGGAGCCCGGCTGCGTCGTGGAGACCACCGCCCAGGCCGTACGGGAACTGCGCGGCCTCGACCCCGAGCGGCTCGGCGTCTGTCTCGACGCCTGCCATCTCGCCGTGCAGTTCGAGGAACCCGGCGCCGCCCTGCGCCGCCTGGCCGAGGCCGGGCTGCCCGTCGTCAAGCTCCAGGCGTCCTGCGCGGTCGAGGCCCCTGATCCGGCCGACCCGGCGACCCGTACGGCCCTGGGCCGCTTCGTCGAGCCCCGCTTCCTGCACCAGACCCGCACCCCGACGGCGGCTGGCGTACGGGGCGCCGACGACCTCCCGGACGCGCTGGACGGGGCCCTGCCCACCGACACCGGCCCCTGGCGCGTCCACTTCCACGCCCCGCTGCACGCCGACCCCGAACCGCCGCTGCGCACCACCGCCGACCAGCTGAGCCTGGTCCTGGCCGGACTGCTCGGCGGGGCCTCGGCCGACTGCGACCACATCGAGGTCGAGACCTACACCTGGTCCGTCCTGCCCGAACCGCCCACCGACCTGCCCGGCGGTATCGCCGCCGAACTCGCCTGGGCCCGCGACCGGTTGACCGGCCTGGGCCTCAAGGAGGACCACCAGTGAGCACTCCGCCCAACCGGCTCGTCGTCCTCGACATCGTCGGCCTCACCCCGAAACTGCTCCGGCACATGCCCGCCGTGGCCGCCCTCGGCGAGCGCGGCTTCCGGGCCCGGCTCGACCCCGTGCTGCCCGCCGTGACCTGCGCGGTCCAGTCCACGTTCCTCACCGGCGAACCACCCGCCGGGCACGGCGCGGTGGGCAACGGCTGGTACTTCCGGGACCTCGGCGAGGTGCTGCTGTGGCGCCAGCACAACGCGCTCGTCGGCGGCGAGAAGATCTGGGAGACGGCCCGCAGGTCCGACCCCGACTACAAGGTCGCCAACATCTGCTGGTGGTACGCGATGGGCGCGGACGTCGACCTCACCGTCACCCCACGCCCGGTCTACTACTCCGACGGCCGCAAGGAACCCGACTGCTACACCTGGCCGCCGTCCCTGCACGACGAACTCACCGACCGGCTGGGCCCGTTCCCCCTCTTCACCTACTGGGGCCCCAACGCCGGCATGCCCTCCACCCAGTGGATCCTCGGCGCCGCCCGCCAGGTCTTCGACGAGCACGAACCGGACCTCACCCTCGTCTACATCCCCCAACTCGACTACGAGCCCCAGCGATCCGGCCCCGACTCACCCGCCACGATCCAGGCCGCCCGCCAACTCGACGACGCCCTGCGCCCGTTGATCGACCACTTCCTGGACGCGGGCGCCACCGTGGTCGCGCTCAGCGAGTACGGCATCACCCCCGTCTCCCGCCCCGTGGACATCAACCGGGCCCTGCGCCGGGCCGGGCTGCTCCAGGTGTACACCCAGGACGGCATGGAGTACCTCGACCCCTGGGCCTCCCGGGCCTTCGCCGTCGCCGACCACCAGATCGCCCACGTGTACGTACGGGACCCGGCCGACACGGCGGAGGTCGCCAAGATCCTCGCCGAACTCGACGGTGTGGACCAGGTGTTGGACGCCGAGGGCAAGGCGGCGCAGGGCCTGGACCACGAACGCTCAGGCGAACTCGTCGCGGTCGCCGACCCCGACGCCTGGTTCACGTACTACTACTGGCTCGACGACGCGCGCGCCCCCGACTTCGCCCGTCAGGTCGAGATCCACCGCAAGCCCGGCTACGACCCCGCCGAGCTGCTGTGGGACGACACCGTCCCCAACGTGAAACTGCGCGCGGCCGGCCAACTCGCCCGCAAGAAGCTGGGCTTCCGCTACCGCATCAGCACGGTGCCGCTGAACCCCGCCGGTGTCAGCGGCAGCCACGGCCGCCTGCCCGCCGACCCCGACGACGGTCCCGTACTGCTGTGTTCCACCGGCGAGTCGAGCCGTGAGGCGTACGCCGCCACCGAGATCAAGTCGCTGCTGCTAAGGCTGGCGGGACTGGACGCGGAAGCCGAGGGGCGCCCCGCATGACGGCCCACCCTCCCCTTCCCGCCGTCCGCCCGCTGCTCGACCCGTCGCCCGAGTACGCCAAGTGGCGGGCAGAGGAGCCGATCCGGCGGGTGACGGTCTGGGGCGACAACAGCCCCTGGCTGGTCACCCGGCACGAGGACGCCCGCGCGGTCCTCGCCGACCCGCGCTTCAGCGCCGACGCGACCCGTGAGGGCTTCCCCGGCTTCCGGCCGGAGCCGCCGCCACGCAAACCGGGCCAGTTCTTCATGATGGACCCGCCCGACCACACCCGGCTGCGCCGCGTCCTGATCCCCGACTTCACCTTCCGCCGTATCGAGCGACTGAGGCCGGCCATCGCCCGCATCTGCGACGAGCTGCTGGACGCGATGACGGGCACGGCCGGGGTGGGCGCGGCCGAGGCGGGCGCGGTGGAGGCGGGCGCGGTGGAGGGCGCGACCCACGCGGGGGCGGGGGTGGGCGCGGCCCACGTCACGCGGGCCGACCTCGTCGAGTCGTACGCCCTGCCGCTGCCCTCGCTCGTCACCTGCGAGCTGCTCGGGGTGCCGTACGAGGACCACGACTTCTTCCAGCGGCAGGCCAGGGCGATCAGCACGCTCACCTCCGGACCGGAGGAGATGCGGGCCGCCCGTCAGGCCCTCCAGACGTACTTGGGAGAGCTGCTCGACCGGCGGACCCGGGAGCCCGCCGACGACCTCATCTCGCGGCTCGCGCGGGACCGGGTGGCGACCGGCGAGGTCAGCGCGCCCGAGGCCGTCGGCATCGCCGCGCTGCTGCTGGTCGCGGGCCATGAGACGACCGCGAACATGGTCCCGCTCGCGGTGGTGGCCCTGCTGCGCCACCCCGAACAGCTCGCCGCCCTGCGTGCGGACCCCGGCCTGTGGCCCGGGGCCGTCGAGGAGCTGCTGCGCCATCAGACCGTCGCGCACTCGGGGCTGCGACGGCTGGCCACCGAGGACGCGGAGGTCGCGGGCGTCCGTATCCGCGCCGGCGAGGGCGTGATCGTGGCGGTCCAGGCCGCCAACCGCGACCCGTCCGTGTTCGCCGACCCCGACGAGCTGGACGTCCGCCGCGCCACCACCGGCCATCTGGCCTTCGGCCACGGACTGCACCAGTGCATCGGCCAGTCCCTCGCCCGCGCGGAACTCCAGGTCGGCCTGCCCGCCCTCTTCGACCGCCTCCCCGGCCTGCGTCTGACCGCACCCCCGGAGGACTTCGCCCTGACGATGAGCACCATCCACGGGGTGAGGTCGCTGCCGGTGAGCTGGTAGGCCGGGAGTCGGCGGACCGGCGCGGCCCCGGCACACGCTGACAAGGCCCGATATAGGGCGGCCCGCGCGTCCCGTCGGCTGATATAGAGGCGGGCATGACCACCATCACCCTCGTCCGGGGCGACATCACCCAGCAGTCCGTCGACGCCATCGTCAACGCCGCGAACTCCTCCCTCCTCGGCGGGGGAGGAGTGGACGGCGCGATCCACCGGCGCGGCGGCCCCGCGATCCTGGCCGACTGCCGCAAGCTCCGCGCGGGCCACTACGGCAAGGGCCTGCCCACCGGCCAGGCCGTCGCCACGACCGCGGGCGACCTGGACGCGCGCTGGGTCATCCACACGGTCGGCCCGGTCCACAGCCAGAGCCTCGACCGCTCCGCCCTCCTCGTCTCCTGCTACCGCGAGTCCCTCCGCGTGGCCGACGAGCTGGGCGCCCGCACGGTCGCCTTCCCCGCCGTCTCCGCCGGCATCTACGGCTGGCCGATGGACGACGCCGCCCGCATCGCCGTGCAGACCGTCCGCGCCACGGAGACATCGGTCGAGGAGGTCAGATTCGTCCTCTTCGACGACGAGGCGTACGCGGCGTTCGCCGAACAGGCCGGCTGACGGGTCGACGGGCTGACTGGTCGACGGGGTGAGGCGGCCGGGCGCGCCGCCCTCCCGCACTCTGACGGGCGAACGGCCGGAGCGTGTCGAACGGAGTCGTACGGGGCTCGCCCCGAGGGGGAAACAGCCTGGTCAGGGTCGTCCGCGTGATCGGCCGACGGGCCGGGCCCCGGCCGCGTGATCGGTTGCGGCGGGCCGTACCGCCTCCCACGGTGAGCGCAAGGACAGCTGCTTCGAAAGGAACGTGCATGCGCGCCCTCGTCTCCCGTGGTCTCCTCCTGTCGCCCCTGGTCTGCGGGGCACTGGTCTTCGGGCCGGTCGGCACCGCAACCGCGGCCGTCGACGCGGGCCGCACCGCCTCGGACCGCACCGCCTCGGACCGCACCTCGACAGGGACCCGCGCGGTCCCCGCAGACGAACTGGACGACCTCTTCGACGCGTTGGACGCGCAGATCGACGCGCTCATCGCCCAGGAGGAAGCCGACGTGGAGGCGCTCATCGAGAAGGAGGAGGCCGAGGTGGAGGCGTTCCTCGCTGAACTCGACCTCGATCTGGACGGGCTCCTGGCGGACATCGACGCCGACACGGCCACCGATACGGCCACGGACACCGCCACGGACGCCGACGCCGTCGCGACCGACGCGGACGTGCTGCTCGACCAGCTGGACCTGCTTGACCGCATGGACGACAAGGACGTACTCGCCCCGCTGCTGGACGAGTTGACCACCATCGCCAAGCTGGACGCCGACGAGCTCGACGCCGCCGAGGCGGCCCGGCACGTGGAGGCCCTCCGCACGGCCCACACCACCGTTCAGCAGCGGCTCCAGAAGCTGGAGGCGGCGGCCCCGGCCGGCACCGACCGCGCCGCCGCGGCGGCCGACCCGGTCGCGGATCTGCTGGCCGCGCTCCAGGCCGCGGTCGACGCCCTGCTCAAGGCCCTGACCTCGCTCGACCTGGGCGCCGTCCTGGGCGCGGTGACCGGTCTGCTCGCCCCGGTCCTCGGCGTCGTCACCGGTCTGCTGCAGCCGGTCCTCGGCCTGGTCACCGGCCTCCTCGGCGGTCTGACGCCCACCCTGCCGACGCTGCCCGCGACGTGACCACCCGGCCCGCGACGTGACCGCCCGGCCCGCGACGTGACCGCCCGGCCCGCGCACCGCTCCCGGTGCCCGGGTCGCCGGCGTCCGTGCCTCAGTCCCCGTCCGGGTCCGGCGCGTCGCTGAGCCCCAGCCTCAAGTGCTCGACGTGGTAGACGGCCTGGTCCAGCAGCTCGGCGACATGGTGGTCGTGCAGCGCGTACACCACCGAACGGCCCTGCCGCTCGCCCACGACCAGACCGAGGTTGCGCAGCAGGCGCAGCTGGTGGGAGCAGGCGGACTGTTCCATCCCGACCTCGGCGGCCAACTCGGTCGCCGGGAGCGGGCCTTCGCGCAGTCGGGCCAGGATCAGCAGGCGGGACGGGGTGGAGAGGGCCTGGAGGGTGGTGGCCACCTTGGCGACATTGGCCGCGTCCAGGCGCACGCGAGGGGTGGCGTCCTGCGCTGAGGTGACGGCTCCATGACCCATGGCGGATATCTTACCCATGGCACATGAAGGCATGAATGAGTCTTCATGTGTTCCTGTATGGTGTGGCGCGTGTCTGTCACCCTCGCTCCGTCACCGGCCCGCCGTACGTCCGCGCCGACGGCCCCCCGCCGCCGTACCCGGATCCTCGCCCTGCCCGAGGCCCGCTGGGCACTCGCGTCGACCGTCGCCTTCCTGCTCGCGTTCCCGCTGGACCTCGCCGGGTTCTCCGCCTGGCTGTACGGCCCGCTCTATGTGATCGCGTACGCGGCCGGCGGCTGGGAGCCCGCCCTCGAAGGGCTGCGGGCGCTGCGCGAGAAGAGCCTGGACGTCGACCTGCTGATGATCGTCGCGGCGCTGGGCGCCGCCGCGATCGGCCAGGTCCTCGACGGCGGTCTGCTGATCGTCATCTTCGCCACCTCCGGCGCCCTGGAGGCCCTGGCCACCGCCCGCACCGCCGACTCCGTACGCGGGCTCCTCGATCTCGCGCCCACCACGGCCACCCGGCTGCCGGCGGACGGCTCCGCCGAGGAGACCGTGCCGACCGGCGAACTCGCCGTCGGGGACATGGTGCTGGTCCGCCCCGGCGAGCGCATCGGCGCCGACGGGCAGGTCCTGGAGGGGGAGAGCGAGGCCGACCAGGCCACCATCACCGGCGAACCCCTGCCCGTCCCCAAGGCCCCCGGCGACGAGGTCTTCGCGGGCACCCTCAACGGCACGGGCGCGCTGCGTGTCCGCGTCACCCGCGACCCGGCCGACTCCGTGATCGCCCGCATCGTGAGCCTCGTCGAGGAGGCCTCCCGCACCAAGGCGCCGACCCAGCTGTTCATCGAGAAGGTCGAACAGCGGTACGCCGTCGGTATCGTCGTCGCCACCCTCGCCGTCTTCGGTGTCCCGCTGGCCTTCGGCGAGGACCTCACGGCCGCGCTGCTCCGCGCCATGACCTTCATGATCGTGGCCTCGCCCTGCGCGGTCGTCCTCGCCACCATGCCGCCACTGCTCTCCGCCATCGCCAACGCCGGCCGCCACGGTGTCCTCGTGAAGTCCGCCGTCGCGATGGAACGGCTGGGCGAGATCGACACCGCCGCCCTCGACAAGACCGGCACGCTCACGGAGGGCACGCCCGAGGTGACGTCCGTACGGCCGCTGCCGGGCTCCGGGCTCGACGAGGACGCGCTGCTGGCGCTGGCCGCGTCCGCCGAGCACCCCAGTGAGCACCCGCTGGCCCGGGCGGTGGTGGCCGCCGCCGGGGCCCGGGGGCTGCGCGTGGCCGCCGCCGAGGACTTCGCGGCCCTGCCCGGGCGGGGGGTGCGCGCGACCGTCGAGGGGCGTGTGGTGACCGTGGGGCGGCCCGGCGAGAGCGAGGAGACCGCCGACGACGGGGACGGCGAGGGGACCACCGTCCTCGTCTCGCGCGACCGGCGCCCCGTCGGGACGCTCACCCTGGCCGACCGGCTGCGCCACGACGCGCCCGCCGCCGTGTCCGCGCTCACCGCCGTGACCGGGGCGTCCCCGGTCCTGCTGACCGGGGACAACGCGCGCGCCGCCGCCCGGGTGGCGACGGACACCGGGATCACCGACGTACGGGCCGGACTGCTGCCGCAGGACAAGGTCGAGGCCGTACAGGGGCTCCAGGACGGGGGCCGGAAGGTGCTGTTCGTCGGGGACGGCGTCAACGACGCGCCCGCGCTCGCCGCCGCGCACTCCGGGGTGGCGATGGGGCGCGCCGGGTCCGATCTCGCGCTGGAGACGGCGGACGCGGTGGTGGTGCGGGACGAGCTGGGCGCGATTCCGGCGGTGGTGCGGCTGTCGCGGGCGGCTCGGCGGCTGGTGGTGCAGAACCTGGTGATCGCGGGGGTGTGCATCGCCGTGCTGGTGGTGTGGGACCTGGTGGGACATCTGCCGCTGCCCCTCGGGGTGGCCGGGCACGAGGGGTCCACGGTGTTGGTGGGGCTGAACGGGCTGCGGTTGTTGCGGGAGTCCGCGTGGGGAAGGGCTACGGGCGCCTGATGGGGGGAGGGGCTTGTGTCGTAGGGCGGCTGCGGGTTCGTACTGGCTGGTCGCGCCCACGCGGCGAAGCCGCACATGTCACAGCCCCGCGCCCCTGAAAGACCGCCGGGCTTCCGGCGGTCGCAGGTCGGCCCACGCTGATGTCGGATTTCCGCCAGCCCTCCTCCCTCCCCTCCCCGATGCTTGAGGCATGCGGAATGGGATGTACGCGGATACGGAGCGGTGTGTGCGGGCCGTGCGGTCGAAGGACGCGCGGTTCGACGGGTGGTTCTTCACGGCCGTGGTGACCACGCGGATCTACTGCCGGCCCAGTTGCCCGGTGGTCCCGCCGAAGGTGGAGAACATGACGTTCTACCCGAGCGCGGCGGCGTGTCAGCAGGCCGGGTTCCGGGCGTGCAAGCGGTGCCGGCCGGACACGAGCCCCGGGTCGCCGGAGTGGGACCAGCGGGCCGACCTCGTGGCGCGGGCGATGCGGCTCGTGGGGGACGGGGTGGTGGACCGCGAGGGCGTGCCGGGGCTGGCGCGGCGGCTCGGCTACAGCACCCGCCAGGTCGAACGGCAGCTGCTCGCCGAACTGGGCGCGGGGCCGCTGGCACTCGCCCGGGCGCAGCGGGCGCAGACCGCGCGGCTGCTGATCGAGACGACCGCGCTGCCGATGGCGGAGATCGCCTTCGCCGCCGGGTTCGCGTCGATCCGGACGTTCAACGACACCGTGCGAGAGGTCTTCGCGCTGCCCCCGAGCGAACTGCGCGAGCGGGCGACGCGTTCGGTACGACAGCGCTCCGACTCGCCCGGTACGTCAGGGGTGCTGAGCCTGCGGCTGCCGTTCCGGGCCCCGCTCAACCCCGACAACCTCTTCGGCCACCTCGTCGCGACCGCCGTACCCGGAGTGGAGGAGTGGCGCGACGGCACCTATCGGCGCACCCTGCGCCTGCCGTACGGCCACGGCGTCGTGGGCCTCACACCCCGGCCCGACCACATCGCCTGCCGGCTCACCCTCGGCGATCTGCGTGACCTGCCGGTCGCCATCAGCCGCTGCCGCCGCATGCTCGACCTGGACGCCGACCCGGTCGCCGTCGACGAGCAGCTGCGCGCCGACCCCGTGCTCGCGCCGCTGGTGGACAAGGCGCCGGGGCGCCGGGTGCCGCGTACGGTCGACGAGGCGGAGTTCGCCGTACGGGCGGTGCTCGGCCAGCAGGTGTCCACGGCCGCCGCCCGGACGCACGCGGCCCGGCTGGTCGTCGCGCACGGCGAACCGGTCGACGACCCCGAGGGCGGCCTCACCCATCTCTTCCCCTCCCCCGAGGCACTGGCGGGCGCCGACCCCGAGACCCTCGCGATGCCCCGCACCCGCCGGACCACGTTCACCACGCTGGTCGGGCAACTCGCTGACGGGCGACTGCGCTTGGGTGTCGACAGCGACTGGGCGGAGACCCGGGCCCGCCTCCTCGCCCTCCCCGGCTTCGGCCCCTGGACCGTCGACGTCATCGCCATGCGCGCCCTCGGCGACCCCGACGCCTTCCTGGCCGGCGACCTCGGAATCCGGCGCGCCGCACAGGAGTTGGGTCTGCCGTCCACCCCGGCGGCGCTCACGGCCCGAGCGGCGGCCTGGCGGCCGTGGCGGGCGTACGCGGTCCAGTACCTGTGGGCGACGGACAGCCACCCCATCAACTTCCTTCCCGTATAAGCCCGTTCGCCATGGTTTTCAAGGATCGTCCATGAATCAGCAGAAGCGGCACACCGTTGTCGACAGCCCCTACGGCCCCCTCACCCTCGTCGCCGACGACGGTGTCCTGTGCGGGCTGTACATGACCGAGCAGCGCCACCGCCCGCCGGAGGAGAGCTTCGGCGGGCGCGACGACACGCTCTTCGCCGAGGCGGAGGAGCAGCTGGAGGCGTATTTCGCGGGAGAGTCGAAGGAGTTCACCGTCGAACTCAGGCTGCACGGAACCCCGTTCCAGCGCCGGGTCTGGGAACAGCTCGCGCGGATCCCCTACGGCGAGACCCGCTCGTACGGCGAACTCGCGGACGCCCTCGGCAACCCCAAGGCCTCCCGCGCGGTCGGCCTGGCCAATGGCAAGAACCCTGTCGGGATCATCGTCCCCTGCCACCGCGTGGTCGGCTCCGACGGCAGCCTTACCGGCTACGGCGGCGGCATGGAGCGCAAGCGGCGCCTGCTGGACTTCGAACGAGGGGCCGCCCTCTTCTGAGGGACAGGCCCCCGGCCCGTCAGACGCTCTCGGCGCCGAGCCCCCGCAGCACCTCCGGCAGCGCCGTCCCGATCGGCTCCCGTACGACCTCGTCCGCCCGTTCGTCGTACGGGGTCGGCTCGGCGTTGACGATGATCAGGCGTGCCCCGTGGTCGGCGGCGACCCCGGCGAGCCCGGCGGCGGGCTGGACCTGGAGGGTGGTGCCGACGGCGATGAAGACCTGGCAGGCCTTGGTGATCGCGACGGCCTCCCCGAGCACCACCGGATCGAGGCGCTCACCGAACATGACGGTGGCGGACTTCAGCACCCCGCCGCACTCCAGACAGGGCGGATCGTCCTCGCCGGCGTCGACCCGGGCGAGGGCGTCCTCCATCGGCCCCCGGGCATGGCACTTCACGCACACTACGGAGCGTGCGCTGCCGTGCAGTTCGAGAACCTTGCGGGCCGGCATCCCGGCGAGCTGGTGCAGCCCGTCCACGTTCTGCGTGATCACCCGCACCGGCACCCCGGACCGCTCCAGCTCGGCCACGGCCCGGTGCGCCACGTTCGGCTCCGCCTTCAGCGTCCGGTTCCGCCGCCGCATCTGCCACGACCGCCGGCGGATCTCCGGATCGCCCATGTAGTACTCGTACGTCACCAGCTTCTCGGCCTCCGGATCCCGCCGCCACAGCCCGTTCGGGCCCCGGTAGTCGGGGATGCCGGAGTCGGTGGAGATGCCCGCTCCGCTGAGGATGGCGACCAGGGGCTTGTTCATGGGGTGAGGGTAGGTCGGCCGTCCGGCCGGGGCGAGCGGATATCGGGGCGGACACCGGTCGCGGCCGGGTGCGGCGGTCCGGCCGCGGTGGTGTCAGGGGGCCGGCAGGCCGTAGGTGCGGTCGTAGTGCTGGGCGACCAGGACGCCGCTGTGGTCGCAGGCGAGCTGCCAGTCGTTGACGCCGGTCTCCAGGCCGTCGGTGAAGTTCCACAGGAGTCTGCCCTTGGCGGCGCCGATCGCGTAGAAGCCGTTCCTGTTCTGGTAGGCGGGGACGTAGACGGCGTCGGGGCCCGCCGTGACCGGCTGGTCGATGTTGAGGCGCGGGGTGGGGCAGAACCAACGGCGGGCGCCGGTCCCGGCGTTGAAGGCGTACACCCCGGCGGGGTCCGTGCCGGTGACGTAGACCGTGTTGCCGTAGCCGCCGAGGGAGGCGAACATGCCGCGCTCCGGCTTCACCCGCCAACGGAGCTTGCCGGTGGCGAGGTTGAGGGCTTCGAGCTCCCGGCCGATGGCGTACACCGTGCGGTTGAGCACGGCGAGGCCGGGCCGCAGGTCGTAGCCGACGGGGTGGCGCCACACGACACCGGAGTTGTCGGTGTCCCGGGCGGTGATGTTGCGCAGGCCGTCGGCGTAGACGAAGAACTCGGGGACGATGACCGGCGCCAGCCGGACACCGACGTCCTCCGGGCTGATGGGGATGACCTCGGCGCGACGGGCCGCGAGGTCGACGCCGAACACCGTGTCCGTGGAGGTCGCCACGCCCTGTTCGTCGGACTCGCGCCGCAGCCGGACCCCGATGACGGAGACGGCCCGGTCCTCGGTGGCGCCGAGCAGCGTGTTGAACCGGAAGTCCGGCCCGAAGTCGATGGTGAAACGTTCCGTTCCGTCGACCGGGTCGATGCCGATCACCGTCGACCCCTCACCGAGCGCGACCGCGGCGTCGAAGGCCAGCACCGTCGGGGTGGGCGACTGGCTGATGCCCTCGTAGACCCACTTGGGCCGGGTGCCGTCCTTGAGGTCCAGACAGACCAAGTCACCCGGGCGGGTCTTCACCAGGGCCGTGCCGTCGTTGAAGACGGCGGGTGCCTGGAGCAGCGGGCCGCCCCGGTAGGTCCACAGCGGCTTCGGGGCCGGACCCGCGGGCTTGGTGGACCGCGCGGCCGGCTCCTTCCGTCGGCCGAGCACCAGGGCGGCGCCGACCGCGGCGGCGGTGGCGGCGCCGGCCGAGGCGGTGAGGACCGTACGGCGTGACGGGCCGGGCCGGGGTACGGCGCGGCGATGCCCGGGGGAGGCGGAGCGGTACGGCTCCGGCTCCTCGGGAGCGGAGTAGGGCTCCGCACGGGAGGAGGGCTCGGCGCCCGGCGGCTCGGCGCCGACGCCACCGGTTCCGCCGGCCCCGCCGGGCGGCGGCACCTCGGCCAGGCGGCCCGGGAGCCCGGAGCCGTCGCCCCGGCCGCCGGAGTCGTACGTCGACGGGGTCTCGGTGGCGCCGGGCGCCTGGGCCCCCTCGAAGTCGTACGCGGCCCGGCCGCGCTGCGGGTCGTAGGCGGCCCGGTCCCGCGGCGGGGCGTAGGCGGCGCGTTCCCGCTGGTAGTCGTACGCGGCGCGGTCGCGGTTCCGGCCGTACGCGTCCGGTTCGGAGTCGGTCCCGGCGGCGGGGAACGCGACATCGGTGTACGGCGTGCCGTCCAGGCTCTCCACCGCCGCCGCGCGGAGGGCGATCGAGGAGGCCACCGACGCGGGCAGCCAACCCTCTCCCGCCGTCGGCTCCACGCCCCCGGGCGCGCACGCCGCGGCCAGCTTGTCCGGCGTGATCCGCAGCCGGGGGTCCTTGGTGAGACAGAGGTTGATGATCTTGTCCAGCGGCTCGGGCACGCCCGTCAGGTCGGGTGCGCTGTGCACGACCTGGTAGAGCAGCGTGGCCGCCGCGGTGCCGCTGAACGGCGCGTGCCCGGCGGCGGCGAAGGTGAGCACCGAGCCCAGCGAGAAGACGTCCCCCTCGGGGCCCAGCGGCTCGCCCGTGGCCTGCTCGGGGCACATGTACTCGAAGGAGCCGAAGAGGGCACCGGAGCGGGTGAGGTCGTAGCCGTCGCTCGCCCGGACGATGCCGAAGTCGATGACGCGCGGGCCGTCGGCGGCGAGCAGCACGTTGGACGGCTTGAGGTCGCGGTGCACCAGCCCGGCGGCCTGCACCGAGATCAGTGCCTCGGCGATACCGGCGCCCAGCACGAGCACCGACTCCACCGGGAGCGGGCCGTGCGCGGCGACCGCCTCGGCCAGGGTGGGACCGGCGATGTAGTCCGTGGCCAGCCACGGGACGGTGCCCTCCGGGTCGGCGTCCACCACGGGCGCGGTGTACCTGCCGCTGACGGCTCCGGCGGCCTCCACCTCCCGGCGGAAGCGGATACGGAAGTTCTTGTCCCCCATCAGCTCGGGACGGATGGCCTTGACCGCGACGGTCCGCCCTTCCGGGGAGCGCGCCAGATAGACCCGTCCCATCCCGCCTGCGCCGAGCCGTGCCACGAGACGGTAGGGACCTAGCTCCTCGGGATCGTCTGAGCCCAGTGGTTCCATGACCTCAGCTGCCTGTTCGGTGAGGACGGGCGACGAACGGCCCGCGGGTGGGGGGAGACCGACTGCTCCGGGCGGCTCCCGGTGACCGTTCCCCCAGGGGCCCCGGATCTCCCGGAGCCACGGCCCGCGCCCGGGCCGCCGGTCACGGGTGTCCCAAGTGCTGCCCCGGTTCCTGAGCGAGGCCATGGGGCGCGATCGCTCGGACGGGGTTGGCGTCAGCCTAGATGCTGAAGTGATGAACGGGCAGCGTTTTCAGCCAGCGCTTTAAACTTCTATTAAGTGAAGGGTTCACCCTTCTCACGTTCCGTACAAGGGTAGTTGACGCGATGTCAGTGACTCCTGTAAGTGGCGGGCGAGGGTCGAACGGCACCGCCGTGGCTGATCTTCGCTGGTTCAGACCACCCGCTCGCCGTTCTCCAGTTCGACCGTACCGGTGCCGTCCGTCAACGCGTCCAGGGCGGCGAGCACCCGGAGACCGAGCGGTCCGAGGAGATGGTCGGTGAGTTCGGCGCGCGGGACGAGCCGCCACGACAGCAGCTCCTCCTCCTGCAGCCGGATCCGCTTCAGCTCCTCCTCGCCGAGCACCCCGCCGTCGTACACATACGCCACCAGCGGCGGCCGTCCCGCCCCGAGGCGCACCCAGTCCACGGCGAGCAGCGGCCCCAGCTCGACGTCCAGCCCGATCTCCTCCAGGGTCTCGCGCCGCGCACCCTGCCGCGGGCTCTCCCCGTCGTCCGACTCGATCGTCCCGCCCGGGAGCGCCCATCCCTCGCGGTAGTTGGGCTCGACGAGCAGCACCCGCCCCTCGGCGTCCCGGAAGAGGGCGGCGGCGCCGGCGAGGACACGGGGCAGGCTCGCGAGGTACGTGGCAAAGTCCTGAGTGGTCATCCAGGAAGGGTAGACGGCCCCGAAGGGCGTGAAATCGGCGCTCGGGAGCGGAGCGACCGGCGCTCAGGGGCCGGAGGACTCCGCCAACCGCACCGTGCGCTCCGCGAGTTCGCTGATGCGCACCCCGTCGAAGCCGAACACAGCGCTGCGCACGGTGTCCTCCAACGGGTCCTTCCACCGGTCCGGGATCGCCGCCGCCCCGCACAGCACACCCGCCACCGAACCGGCGGTGGCCCCGTTCGAGTCGGTGTCCAGGCCGGCGCGGACGGTCAGCGCGACGGTCCGGGTGAAGTCGCCCTCGCCGTACAGCAGCCCGGCGGTCAGCACCGCCGCGTTCGGCACCACATGGATCCAGCCCAGCCCGGCCGTCTCCTCGCCCACCGTCGTGAGCGTGTCCTCCCAGCCCAGCCCGGCGTCGTACAGCGACACGACGCGCCGTACGGTCCGGGCGAGCCGGCTGCTCGCCGGGATCACCGCCAGCGCCTCGTCCACGGCCGCCCGCACCCCCGGCGCCGTGAACGCCGCCGCGACCAGCGCCGCCGCCCACATCGCGCCGTACACCCCGTTGCCGGTGTGCGACAGCACGGCGTCACGCCGGGCGAGCGAGGCCGCGCGCCGGGGCAGGCCGGGGGAGGTCCAGCCGTGGACGTCGGCGCGGATGAGGGCGCCGATCCACTCCTGGTACGGGTTCTCGTACGTGGCGGTCAGCGGCGGCTTCAGACCCCGGGCGAGGTTGCGGTAGGCCGCCCGCTCCGCCGTGAACGTCTGCAGATACGGCAGCCGCAGCAGCCACAGGTCGCCGACCTGCTCGGTGCTGAAGCCGAACCCGTGCGTCTCCAGGAGGTGGAGCCCGAGGATCGCGTAGTCGACGTCGTCGTCACGGCAGCTGCCGTGGATCCGGCCCCGCACACAGCTCCGCCACTCCGGCCGCAGCGCGAGCCCGTCGCTCTCGGTCAGCGGCTCCGGGAGATAGTCGGTGAGCGGCAGCGCCCCGGCCTGCCGCAGATACCGGTCGATACGCTCCCGCGTCCACACGTCCCCCTGCTCGACCGGCTTCCCGAGCATGTTCCCCGCGATCCGGCCCACCCAGCCCCCGAGCACACGGTCGGCGAGATCGGCACCCACGGGGGGCGTGAGCGGCTTGATGGTCGTGGGCGTCATACCTGAGGTGTACCCAATCCCGGGCCCGGCCGCCCGGGGGTGGCGTACGGACGGGGGCGTACGGCGGAGAGGGCGTGGAGTGGAGCGGGCGGCGCGGGGTGGGCGGCGCCCGCGCGTGGGGTTCCGGGCCGCGCCGGGTCCTCGCGCGGCGCGAAGGCCCCCGTGCCGGGCCCGGCCGTCCCAGGGGCTGAGGACGGCGCAGCGCCCCTGGCCGCCCCCGGACCGCGCGCAAGCAGTGTCGGGGCCGCCGTTCTCCCCCCGCCGGCGGCCCCCGCCCGGTGTTCGGTGGGCGGGACGGGGCATGACGTACGGGGCCGGGGCGGTTAGGGTCGCAGCGGCGCGACTGCCTTGACGTGGGCAAGGCTCGACGAGCGAGGGGAACGCAAGGTGGCGAACGCCGCAGTGGACGGGATCGACAAGGGTATCGACACGGACACGGCAGTCCCGCGGGTGCTGATCGCCGCGGACAAGTTCAAGGGCACGCTGACGGCCGTCCAGGTCGCCGAGCGGGTCACGGCGGGCCTGCGCCGGGTCCTGCCCGATCTGGAGGTCGAGGCGCTGCCCGTCGCCGACGGCGGCGACGGCACGGTGGCCGCGGCGGTCGCGGCCGGCTTCGAGCGACGCGAGGTACGGGTCGAGGGCCCGCTCGGCGAGCCGGTCACCGCCGCGTACGCGCTGCGCGGCGACACGGCCGTCGTCGAGATGGCCGAGGCGAGCGGGCTGCAGCGGCTCCCCGCCGGGGTCTTCGCGCCGCTCACCGCCTCCACGTACGGTTCCGGGGAACTGCTGCGCGCCGCGCTCGACGCGGGCGCCCGCACGATCGTGTTCGGCGTCGGCGGCAGCGCCACGACGGACGGCGGCGCGGGCATGCTCGCCGCGCTCGGGGCCCGCTTTCTGGACGCGGCGGGCGAGCCCGTCGGGCCCGGCGGCGGAGGCCTGCGCGACCTGGCGACGGCGGACCTGTCGGGCCTCGACGAGCGGCTCGCGTCCATCGACCTCGTCCTGGCCAGCGACGTCGACAATCCGCTGACCGGCCCGAAGGGCGCGCCCGCCGTCTACGGCCCGCAGAAGGGCGCGAGCCCCGAGGACGTGTCGGCGCTGGACACGGCCCTCGGCCACTTCGCGGCCGTCCTGGAGACGACGATCGGGGGGCGCGCCGCCGAGCACGCACGCGCCCCCGGTGCGGGTGCCGCCGGGGGCATCGGCTACGGCGCGCTCGTCCTCGGCGCCCGTTTCCGCCCCGGCATCGAGGTCATGCTCGACGTCCTCGGCTTCGCGGCGGCGCTGGAGAAGGTCACCCTCGTCATCACCGGCGAGGGCTCCCTCGACGAGCAGACCCTGCACGGCAAGGCCCCGGCGGGGGTCGCGGCCGCCGCCAGGGCCGCCGGCAAGGAGGTCGTGGCCGTCTGTGGCCGCCTGGCCCTCCAGCCGGAGGCGCTGGGGCGGGCCGGATTCCGCCGGGTCTATCCCCTGACGGACGTCGAGCCGGACGTGGAGCGGTGCCTCGCCGATCCGGGGCCGATCCTGGAGCGGGCGGCCGAGCGGATCGGCCGGGACTTCCTCACCTGACCGGCCGCCCTTCGGGCGACGACGCCACTTTCGCAACAGGCCCTAGGGCAGGCGGATCAGATTGCCGTCGAGTTCCCTGAAGAAGCTGCCGCAGCCGTGACCCTCGACCTCGCCCTTCTTCAACCAGTGTTTCGAGAAGTGGTGGATGGCCTCGGCGGTGGTCTCCCAGACGAGGGAGTGGCCCGAACCCTCGAAGCAGAACATCAGCTTCTTCGTTCCCGCGATGGCCTTGTAGAGGGCCGGCACGGAGAAGTTCAGGTTGTCGGGCATCGGCGTCGGGCTGTTGGCCGTCCGGTCGTTCTGTCCGTAGAGGATGAGCACGGGTACGCGACCACCGAGCACGTACTTGTCCTTGTGCATGAGCGGCACGGTGTGGTTGTTCCAGCCCCACCAGTAGGTGTTCCGGTAGCGCAGCACTCCTTCGGGCTCGCCGCCGTTCACCCTGGGGCCCCACTTGCTGCCCTCGTGGTCGTCCTGCATGCAGGCTTCCCACGCCAGCTCGTCGATGCCGGGCTCCCACAGGGCGGCGGGGCCGCTCAGGGCGGCCTTGAACCCCGTCTTGCTGGTGACGTGCATCGGGAAACCGGGCATGGGCAGCTGCGCGGCCTCGGCCGGACGTCCGAAGGGTTCGTCGACCTGCTCCGACCAGCGCCCCTTCGGCGGGAACATCGGGGCGAGCAGGAAGAGGCTCTTGACGTCGTTGGGGTACTGGAGCGCGTAGGGGCCCATCACGAACGCGGCCGCGGACCAGCCCACGAAGTGGATCGGCTTGTCCGCGCCGGGGAGGTCCCTGATGAAGTCGACGACCGTCTTCACCTCCGCCCATTCGCTCTCCGAGTTACCCAGCTGGAAGGCGTACGGGGGCGGGGGAGTGCACGGCTCCGTCAGAGGGTTGGGGACGAGCGCCTGCGCCTGCTGGGTGGGGTTGGTGTTGCACGCCACGTCCATCATCGGGCGAGGCGACCGCCCGGAGCCCTGCAGGTCCATGATGAAGACGTCGAAGCCGGCCTTCGCCAGTTCCTGTGCCCAGCTGTACCGGATCGGGTTCTCGCCGGGCACCGGTGCGAGGTCGAAGCCCGGGAGCGCCGGGACACTCCTGCCGTGCAGCATCAGCACCGGCTCGCGGTCGTGCCCCTGCGTGGCCCTGTACTCGCGGACGGGCAGTTCCACCTCGATGCCCTCGTTCGCCGGGATCTTCGAAGTGTGCGTCACCCTGTGCTCTTCGAGCTGGTACGAGGTCATGCTCTTCTCCTGACGCTCGAAAGGTGTCAAGTGATGTGAAAGCCACCCCTTTCCACCGTCCTCCCCCTCCTCACCCCCAGCAACCGGAGTCCCACACGAGGTAGTTGACCCCTCAAGGGCAAACCCCGACGCCCTTGAACGCGAAACAGGTGTGGCCCGAGCCGGAAAGGCTCGGGCCACACCTGTCAGTGCTGGAGCGGAGCGTCAGGGCAGCTGAGCCGCCCGCGCCTCGCGGCGGTTGTCGCGGAAGTTGTTCACCCGGCGTGCCGTGGCGAACAACGGGATCACCGCGCCCATGACGAGCTGCAGGGCGCAGCCGGTCTGGAGGAGGAGCTGGCCGCCGGGGGCGTCGAAGGCCCAGGCCATCAGCAGGCCCATCGACAGGACGATCCAGGAGAGCATCGCGCCCGCGAGGGGACCCCGAGGCTTCGGGTACTCGACCCGGCTCACCATCAGCCATGCCGTGCCGATGATCGCCAGGAGCGTCGCCACGAAGGGCAGCTCGAGGAGCACGATCGACACGACGGTCAGCGCGCCGAACGGCGACGGCATGCCCTGGAAGGTGCCGTCCTTGACCGTCACACAGGAGAATCTCGCGAGCCTCAGCACCACGGCCAGCAGCACGACGATCGCGCCCACCGCCGCCACGCGCTGGTGCGCGTCGTCCGCGACCATGCCGTAGACGAGGACGAAGTACGCGGGCGCGAGGCCGAAGCTGATCAGGTCGGAGAGGTTGTCCAGCTCCGCGCCCATCGGCGAGGAGCGGAGCTTGCGCGCCACCAGCCCGTCGAACAGGTCGAAGATCGCCGCGCACAGCATCAGGATCACGGCGGTGGCCGCGCTGTGGCGGGCCATGCCCGACTCCTGGCTGCCGGTGAGGTGCGGGATCAGAATGCCCGTGGTGGTGAAGTACACCGCCATGAAGCCGCACGTGGCGTTGCCCAGGGTGAGGGTGTCCGCTATCGACAGCCGGAGCGACAGCGGCATCTCCTCCGCGTCGTCCTCCACCTCGTCGACTTCGGGCACCCAGGACCCGGTCTGGCCGGGCTGGGTCTCCGGATCAGTCACGGTCAATGCGAGTCACCCCAGCCACAGTCTTCTGACCCACCTCGACGTCGATTTCCACACCCTCGGGCAGGTAGATGTCGACGCGCGAGCCGAAGCGGATCAGCCCGATCCGGTCACCCTGCTCGACCTTGGTGCCCTCGGGGATGTACGGGACGATACGGCGAGCCACGGCGCCGGCGATCTGGATCATCTCGATGTCACCGAGTTCGGTGTCGAAGTGCCAGACGACGCGCTCGTTGTTCTCGCTCTCCTTGTTGAACGCCGGTACGAACCCACCCGGGATGTGCTCGACCGACGTCACCGTGCCGGAGAGCGGCGCCCGGTTGACGTGAACATTGAGCGGGCTCATGAAGATCGCGACGCGGGTACGGCCGTCCTTCCACGGCATG
Source organism: Streptomyces sp. NPDC001868 (assembly GCF_040297125.1). Lineage (NCBI taxonomy): Bacteria > Bacillati > Actinomycetota > Actinomycetes > Kitasatosporales > Streptomycetaceae > Streptomyces > Streptomyces sp. NPDC001868. Next base: position 190,473 of record NZ_JBEOYO010000015.1, read on the forward strand.
ATGCTCTGCACCACTCCGTCGGCGGGCGAGATGACCCGGCCCTGGGCGATCTCACGCTCGGGGTCGCGGAAGAACCACAGCATGCCCGCCGCCAGCGCGGTGGCGGGTACGGCCACGGCCCGAGCGGCACCGGAGCGGCGCGAACGGGCGAGGCTGAGTGCTGCGGTGGCGACGGTCGGGAGAAGCCACGGCGATGCTCCGCGCGCGAGGCGGACCCGGCCGCGAGGTGCAGAGGTTTGGCTGTGGGGCATGGATGACCTTCGTAGCGGATGATGCCGCGCGGTGACTGGGGACGGCGGCTTTCCGGGGATCGTACCGGTCGCGGACCGCAACTGGGCAAGCCAGGAAGCCGAGTCGACGACCGAAGAGTGCTGACGGGGTGTGATCTTCTTCTCGAAGAAAACACCCCCAACCAGACAACCGACCCCGGGCCGGCCCTGTGCTAGCCCTGGAATCGATACTCTTCGAGCAGTCGACGACCGATGATCATTTTCTGGATTTCGGCGGTACCTTCACCGATCAGCAGCATCGGTGCCTCACGGTAGAGGCGCTCGATCTCGTACTCCTTGGAGAAGCCGTAGCCGCCGTGGATCCGGAAAGCGTCCTCGACGACTTCTTTGCAGTATTCGGAGGCGAGGTACTTCGCCATCCCTGCTTCGAGGTCGTTTCGTTCTCCCGAGTCCTTTTTGCGAGCCGCGTTCACCATCATCGCATGCGCGGCCTCGACCTTGGTAGCCATCTCGGCCAGCTTGAACTGGATCGCCTGGTGCTGGGCGATCTGCTTGCCGAAAGTATGGCGCTGCTGGGCGTACCGGACCCCGAGTTCGAATGCACGCTGAGCGACTCCACAGCCACGTGCGGCCACATTCACCCGGCCGACCTCGACGCCGTCCATCATTTGGTAAAACCCTCGGCCGGTGGTGCCGCCCAGTACACGATTGGCCGGAATGCGCAGTCCGTCCATGATGAGCTCGGTCGTGTCGACGCCCTTGTAGCCCATCTTGTCGATCTTCCCGGGAATGGTGAGGCCGGGGCGGACCTCTCCGAAACCGGACTCCTTCTCGATCAAGAAGGTCGTCATCGACTTGTGGGGCGCCGTGCCCTCGGGGTGTCCTTCGTCACTTCGGACGAGTACGGCGACGAGTGTTGACGTTCCGCCGTTCGTCAGCCACATCTTCTGACCGTTCAGGACGTACTCGTCGCCGTCCTTGACCGCCTTGGACGTGATCGCCGACACATCGGAACCGAGCGCCGGCTCCGACATCGAGAACGCGCCCCGGATCTCACCGAGCGCCATCTTCGGCAGGAAGTAGTCCTTCTGCTCCTGCGTGCCGTGCTGCTTCAGCATGTACGCCACGATGAAGTGCGTGTTGATGATCCCGGACACGGACATCCAGCCCCGGGCGATCTCCTCCACGCACAGCGCGTACGTCAGGAGGGACTCGCCCAGACCGCCGTACTCCTCGGGGATCATCAGGCCGAAGAGGCCCAGTTCCTTGAGCCCGTCGACGATCTGCTGCGGGTACTCGTCGCGGTGCTCCAGTTCGGTCGCGACCGGGATGATCTCCTTGTCCACGAAATCGCGGACGGTGGACAGGATCTCCTGCTGGATGTCGGTCAGACCGGCGGTCTGGGCGAGTCGGGCCATGGCTACTTCTCCGTGTTCTTTTCCGCAGGTGCGGTCAGCTCCGGGCGGCCGGGCTGTTCGCCGCCGCGCTCCTTGATGTAGGTCTCGGTCGGCACCATGACCTTGCGGCGGAACACGCACACCAGAGTGCCGTCCTGCTTGTAGCCCTTGGTCTCGACATGGACGATGCCGCGGTCGTTCTTCGACTTCGACGGCCACTTGTCCAGCACGGTCGTCTCGCCGTAGATCGTGTCGCCGTGGAAGGTCGGCGCCACGTGCTTCAGCGACTCGATCTCCAGATTGGCGATCGCCTTGCCGGAGACGTCCGGGACGGACATGCCGAGCAGCAGCGAGTAGATGTAGTTCCCCACGACGACGTTCTTGCCGAAGTCGGTCGTCTTCTCCGCGTAGTTGCTGTCCATGTGGAGCGGGTGGTGGTTCATGGTGAGAAGACAGAAGAGATGGTCGTCGTACTCCGTGACCGTCTTCCCGGGCCAGTGCTTGTAGACCGCCCCGACCTCGAACTCCTCGTAGGTGCGTCCGAACTGCATCGCGCTCAGCCCTCCGGGATCTCGAACTTGGAGGTGCGCTGCATGCCGGCCGCGCGTCCCTTGCCGGAGATGACCAGCGCCATCTTGCGGCTGGCCTCGTCGATCATCTCGTCGCCGAGCATCGCCGAGCCCTTCTTGCCGCCGGCCTCGGACGTGCAGTAGTCGTACGCGTCCAGGATCAGCTCGGCGTGGTCGAAGTCCTCCTGCGAGGGCGAGAAGATCTCGTTGGACGCCTCGACCTGGCCCGGGTGCAGCACCCACTTGCCGTCGAAGCCGAGCGCGGCGGCCCGCTGGGCGACCTCGCGGTAGCCGTCGACGTTGCGGATCTGGAGGTAGGGGCCGTCGATCGCCTGGAGGTTGTTGGCGCGGGCGGCCATCAGGATCTTCATCAGGATGTAGTGGTAGGCGTCCGCCGGGTAGCCGGGCGGCTGCTCGCCCACGACCAGCGACTTCATGTTGATCGACGCCATGAAGTCGGCCGGGCCGAAGATGATCGTCTCCACGCGCGGGGAGGCCGTGGCGATCTCGTTGACGTTGTTCAGGCCCTGCGCGTTCTCGATCTGCGCCTCGATGCCGATCCTGCCGACCTCGAAGCCCATCGTCTTCTCGATCTGGGTGAGGAGGAGATCGAGGGCGACGACCTGCTGGGCCGTCTGCACCTTCGGCAGCATGATGCAGTCGAGGTTCTGCCCGGCGCCCTCGACGACGGTCACGACATCGCGGTACGTCCACTCGGTCGTCCAGTCGTTGACGCGCACGACCCGCGTCTTGCCGGTCCAGTCGCCCTCGTTGAGGAACTTGACGATGGTGTGCCGCGCCTCGGGCTTGGCGAGCGGGGCGCAGGCGTCCTCCAGGTCGAGGAAGACCTGGTCCGCCGGGAGGCCCTGCGCCTTCTCCAGGAAGCGGGGGTTGCTTCCGGGGACCGCGAGGCAGGAGCGTCGCGGACGCAGACGGTTGACGGGCGTGGTCATGCGGGGACCTCCAGGGGGTCGAGCTTGTTCGCTTTGCGGATCTCGTCGACGATACGGCCGATGATCCCGGTGATGTCGAAGTCCTTCGGGGTGAAGACGGCGGCCACTCCGGCGGCCCTGAGCTGCGCGGCGTCCGCGTTCGGGATGATCCCGCCGGCGATCACCGGGATGTCGCCTGCGCCGGCCTCACGCAGCCGGTCCAGCACATCGGGGACGAGCTGGGCGTGCGAGCCGGACAGGATGGAGAGCCCGACCGCGTGCACGTCCTCGGCGAGGGCCGCGTCCACGATCTGCTCCGGGGTGAGCCGGATGCCCTGGTAGACCACCTCGAAGCCCGCGTCCCGGGCCCGCACGGCGATCTGTTCGGCCCCGTTGGAGTGCCCGTCCAGGCCCGGCTTGCCGACCAGGAAGCGCAGCTTGCCGACGTTCAGGTCCTTCGCCGTCAGGTCCACCTTCCGGCGGACCTCCGACATGGCCGAGCCCTCCTCGGCGGAGACGGCCACCGGCGCCGACGACACCCCGGTCGGCGCCCGGAACTCCCCGAACACCTCACGGAGGGCCCCGGCCCACTCGCCGGTCGTGACCCCGGCACGGGCGCACTCCAGGGTGGCCTCCATGAGGTTGTCGGTGCCCTTCGCGGCCTCCTTCAGCCGCTCCAGCGCCTTGCACGGGCGCGGGTGGTTGAAGGGCGGCTGGTAGCGCGTGTCGCGCCAGTTCCGCAGGGACTTGATCACCCGGGCCTCGACCGCCGGGTCGACGGTCTGGATCGCCGCGTCCAGGTCGGCGGTCAGCGGGTTCGGCTCCGTCGACTCGAAGATGTTGACGCCGATGATCTTCTCCTGGCCGGACTCGATGCGCGCCCGGCGCTCGGCGTGCGAGGAGACCAGCTGCGACTTGAGGTAGCCGGACTCGACGGCGGCCATCGCGCCGCCCATCTCCTGGATCCGGTCGATCTCGGCGAAGGACTCCTCGACCAGCTGGGCCACCTTCGCCTCGATGACGTGCGAGCCCTCGAAGATGTCCTCGTACTCCAGCAGATCGCTCTCGTGCGCCAGCACCTGCTGGATCCGCAGCGACCACTGCTGGTCCCACGGCCGGGGCAGGCCAAGCGCCTCGTTCCAGGCCGGCAGCTGGACGGCACGCGCGCGTGCGTCCTTGGAGAGGGTCACGGCCAGCATCTCCAGGACGATCCGCTGGACGTTGTTCTCCGGCTGCGCCTCGGTCAGCCCGAGGGAGTTGACCTGGACGCCGTACCGGAAACGCCGCTGCTTGGGGTTCTCGATGCCGTACCGCTCGCGGGTGATCCGGTCCCAGATGCGGCCGAACGCCCGCATCTTGCACATCTCCTCGATGAAGCGGACGCCCGCGTTCACGAAGAAGGAGATACGGGCGACGACATCACCCATGCGTTCCTGCGGCACCTGACCGGAGTCCCGCACGGCGTCGAGCACCGCGATCGCCGTGGACATCGCGTACGCGATCTCCTGGACCGGTGTGGCGCCCGCCTCCTGCAGGTGGTAGCTGCAGATGTTGATCGGGTTCCACTTCGGTATGTGGGAGACCGTGTACGCGATCATGTCCGTCGTCAGCCGGAGCGAGGGTCCCGGCGGGAACACATGGGTGCCCCGCGACAGGTACTCCTTGACGATGTCGTTCTGCGTCGTCCCCTGGAGCTGGGTGATGTCCACACCCTGCTCCTCGGCGACGACCTGGTAGAGCGCCAGCAGCCACATGGCGGTGGCGTTGATGGTCATCGAGGTGTTCATCTGGTCCAGGGGGATGTCCTGGAACAGCCTGCGCATGTCACCGAGATGGGCCACCGGGACGCCGACCCGGCCGACCTCGCCGCGGGCGAGGATGTGGTCGGAGTCGTAGCCGGTCTGGGTCGGCAGGTCGAACGCGACCGACAGACCCGTCTGTCCCTTGGCGAGGTTGCGCCGGTACAGCTCGTTGGACGCCTCTGCCGTGGAGTGACCGGCGTACGTCCGCATGAGCCACGGCCGGTCCTTCTGACGCTCACTCATCTCTGGACCTCAGATGTTCCGGAAGCGGTTGATGGCGTCGATGTGCTGGGCGCGCTTCTCGTGGTCGCGCACGCCGAGGCCCTCCTCGGGGGCCAGCGCGAGGACGCCGACCTTGCCCTGGTGGAGGTTGCGGTGCACGTCGTACGCGGCCTGCCCGGTCTCCTCCAGGGAGTAGACCTTCGACAGCGTCGGGTGGATCTTGCCCTTGGCGATGAGCCGGTTCGCCTCCCAGGCCTCGCGGTAGTTCGCGAAGTGGGAGCCGATGATCCGCTTCAGTGACATCCACAGGTAGCGGTTGTCGTACTCGTGGTTGTAGCCCGAGGTCGAGGCGCAGGTGACGATCGTGCCGCCCTTGCGGGTGACGTAGACCGAGGCGCCGAAGGTCTCGCGGCCGGGGTGCTCGAAGACGATGTCGACGTCCTCGCCGCCGGTCAGCTCACGGATGCGCTTGCCGAAGCGCTTCCACTCCTTCGGGTCCTGGTTGTGCTCGTCCTTCCAGAACTTGTAGTCCTCGGCGGTGCGGTCGATGATCGCCTCGGCGCCCATGGCCCGGCAGATGCCGGCCTTCTGCTCGCTGGAGACGACACAGATCGGGTTGGCGCCGCCGGCGAGGGCGAACTGCGTGGCGTACGAGCCGAGGCCGCCGCTGGCGCCCCAGATCAGCACGTTGTCGCCCTGCTTCATACCGGCGCCGTTGCGGGAGACCAGCTGCCGGTACGCGGTGGAGTTCACCAGGCCCGGAGCGGCGGCCTCCTCCCAGCTGAGGTGGTCCGGCTTCGGCATCAGCTGGTTGGACTTGACGAGCGCGATCTCGGCGAGGCCGCCGAAGTTGGTCTCGAAGCCCCAGATCCGCTGCTCGGGGTCGAGCATCGTGTCGTTGTGGCCGTCGGACGACTCCAGCTCCACGCTCAGGCAGTGCGCGACGACCTCGTCACCGGGCCGCCAGGCGTTGACGCCGGGGCCGGTGCGCAGGACGACACCCGCGAGGTCGGAGCCGATGATGTGGTACGGCAGGTCGTGGCGCTTGGTCAGCTCGGAGAGCTTTCCGTAGCGCTCCAGGAAGCCGAAGGTGGACAGCGGCTCGAAGATCGAGGTCCACACGGAGTTGTAGTTGACCGAGGAGGCCATGACGGCCACCAGGGCCTCGCCCGGGCCGAGTTCCGGGAGCGGAACGTCGTCGAGGTGGATCGACTTACGGGGGTCCTTGTCGCGGGTGGTGAGCCCCGCGAACATCTCCGTCTCGTCCTTGTGCACGGTGATCGCGCGGTACGACTCGGGGAGCGGCAGAGCGGCGAAGTCGGCGGAAGTGGACTCCGGCGACTGGATCGCGTCCAGGATTTCCTTCACGGTGGTGCCTCCGGCGACGAGCGTCCTGAGGGAGGACGCTGCTGAGGGTTACGTCGGGTGCTGCTGAGCTGGGTGCGTGATGCCGTCGGTTCGGCGGAGGTGGTGCTTTCGGCGGCGCTTTGTGGCGCGGAAGGGTGCCTGTGACGCAGGCGTCCGGGCGGGCAGGCACTTGGCTTGCTGGGACAGCCGACGTACGTGAGATCTCTGCACGCCGGCCGCCCGGACTCCTTCAACGTATGGCACGCCGTGTCACCCCGCAAGGCACCGAGTGCCAGAAAGTTCGCTCAGGTGAAATCTTTACGTAACACCTGAGCGATGATCGATCAGACGGAGGTCGAAAAGGGCCTCTGACATGCCAAAACGGCCACCCGGTGGGGTGGCCGTTCTCACAGTTACCGATGAGTAGATCGAGGTTTCGGGCAGTTCCTCAGCGGTCCCGGAGTGCCTCTTCGATGGTCCGCATGACCTCGTCGAGGGGGGCGTCGGTGCGGGCGACCGTCACCAGCACCTCGCCGTGGGCGGAGGCCGTCGCGGCGGCCGGCTCGGGCGCCAGGGTGCGGCCCGCGCCGATGCCGGTGCCGAAGGTCCTGCGGACGATGGCGAAGGCGTGGTCGAGCTGGGTCTCGACATCGCCCTGCCCACCGGATCTGAGCCACCGCCGCAGCACGTGGTTGTGCGCGGTGACGACCGCCGACGCGGCCACCTCGGCGAGCAGCGGGTCGTCGTTGCCGTCGTCGTGGTGGGCGTGCTCGTCGAAGTGGCCCAGCAGATAGCGGGTGAACAGGCGCTCGTAGCGGGCCACGGAGGCGATCTCCGCCTCCCGCAGGGTGGGGACCTCACGGGTCAATTTGTAGCGGGCGACCGAGATCTCCGGCCGGGCCGCGTACATCTTCATGACTTCCTTGATGCCGCGGCACACCGTGTCGAGCGGGTGCTCGTGCTGGGGTGCCGCGTTGAGCACCGCCTCCGCGCGGATCAGGGTGTCGTCGTGGTCCGGGAAGATCGCCTCTTCCTTGGAGCGGAAGTGGCGGAAGAAGGTACGGCGGGCGACCCCGGCCGCCGCCGCGATCTCGTCGACGGTGGTCGCCTCGTACCCCTTGGTCGAGAACAGCTCCATGGCCGCGGCCGCCAGTTCCCGGCGCATCTTGAGGCGTTGGGCGGCGGCACGGCTTCCCGCGGCGCTCTCCGGAGCGTCGGGCGCAGCTGGTGTACGTGAGGACTTGGCGGGCTGGGACATGCCCCGAACGTACTGCATCCGTGCAGGAGAGCGCGCGTGCCCGGGCATCCCCCCGCCCTGCCCGGAGGGGGGAGAGGCCAGGTGGGCGGACGGCGAAGCGGGGGACGGGCCGGTCGCGGGGTCGGCGGAGCGGGCGGACGGGGAACGGCTGCCCGGCCCGAGCAGCCCGCCCCAGTCCGTGCCCGCCGCCGACCGGTCCGTCGGGCCGGCGTCCACCGTCGACCGGCCCGCCCGGGCCGGCTCCGGCGGGGATCCCGGGCCCGGCGTTGCCCCCGGGCCCGAGGCCGTGCCGAGCGCGTCGTCCGCCCGCTCAGCGCTTGGCATATTCGCGGAAGCCACGGCCGGTCTTGCGGCCGAGGCAGCCCGCGGCCACCAGGTGCTCGAGGAGCGGCGCCGGGGCGAGGCCCGGGTCGCGGAACTCGCGGTGCAGGACCTTCTCGATGGCCAGGGAGACATCGAGACCGACCACGTCCAGCAGTTCGAACGGGCCCATCGGGTAGCCGCCGCCCAGCTTCATGGCCGCGTCGATGTCGTCCAGCGTCGCGTAGTGCTCCTGGACCATCTTGATCGCGTTGTTGAGGTACGGGAACAGCAGCGCGTTCACGATGAATCCGGCCCGGTCGCCGCAGTCCACCGGGTGCTTGCGGACCTTCGCGCACAGCTCACGGACCGTGGCGTGGACGTCGTCGGCGGTCAGGACCGTACGGACCACCTCGACCAGCTTCATCGCCGGCGCCGGGTTGAAGAAGTGCATCCCGATGACGTCCTGCGGGCGCGAGGTGGCGCGGGCGCAGGCGACGACGGGCAGCGAGGAGGTGGTGGTGGCGAGGATCGCGCCCGGCTTGCAGACCTTGTCGAAGGTCGCGAACAGCTGCCGCTTGACCTCCAGGTCCTCGGCCACGGCCTCCAGCGCCAGATCGACGTCCGCGAACGCGTCGTACGAGCCCGCCGGGGTGATCCGGTCCAGGGTCTCGGCGGCGGCCTCGACCGTCATCCGCCCCTTGTCGACGGACCGCGCGAGCGACTTGCCGATGCGGGCCTTCGCCGCCTGCGCCTTCTCCTCGCTGCGGGCGGCCAGCACGACCTCGTACCCGGCCTTCGCGAACACCTCGGCGATCCCGGACGCCATGGTCCCCGAGCCCGCGACACCCACCGAGCGCACGGTCCGGCCCGGGGTCGTGGCGACCCCGTCCAGCGGCGTCAGCGCGTCCGGCACGACGGTGGCGGAACCGGGGGCCTCGTAGGAGTAGAAGCCGCGCCCCGACTTACGGCCCGTCAGGCCCGCCTCGCTGAGCTGCCTGAGGATGGGCGCCGGTGCGTGCAGCCGGTCGTGGGAGGCCGCGTACATGGCCTCCAGGACCGTCCGCGCGGTGTCGATGCCGATCAGGTCCAGCAGCGCCAGCGGGCCCATCGGCAGCCCGCAGCCGAGCCGCATCGCCGCGTCGATGTCCTCGCGGGAGGCGTACTTGGCCTCGTACATCGCGGCGGCCTGGTTGAGGTAGCCGAACAGCAGCCCGTCGGCGACGAAACCGGGCCGGTCGCCGACCGCGACGGGCTCCTTGCCCAGATCGAGGGCGAGATCCGTGACCCGGGCGACGGCCTGCGGCGCGGTGAGCACCGAGGAGACGACCTCGACCAGCTTCATCGCGGGCGCCGGGTTGAAGAAGTGCAGCCCGAGCACCCGCTCGGGACGCGCCGACTCGGCGGCCAGCCGGGTCACCGACAGGGCGTTGGTGCCGGTGGCGAGAACCGCGTCCGGACGCACGATCGCGTCCAGCTCGCGGAAGACCTGCTGCTTGATCTCGTACGACTCCGGGACGACCTCGATCACCAGGTCGGCGTCGGCCGCGGCCTGGAGGTCGGTGAAGGTGCGGAACCGGGCGAGGACGTCGCCGCGCTCCCGCTCGGTGATCCGCCCACGGGTCACGGCCCGCTCGGTCGCGGCCTCCAGCGAGGCGGCGGCACGGGCGCCGGCGGCCTCGCTGATGTCGATGCCGATGACCTCACGGCCGGCCCGGGCCAGCACTTCGGCGATACCGGTGCCCATGGTGCCGAGGCCGATCACGGCGATCGTCTTGAACGGGGACTGCGGGGACAGCGACGAGTCGGAAAGGGGAGTGGCCATCGCGGGACTCCAGGAGGTGGTGACGACTGAGGGAAGCGCCGCGGGTACGCGAAGAGCGCGCAACCGGCGCGTGGCGTGCGGGTGTTGGTGAAGCCGGGCTGATGAAGAACGCACACGCCCGGTGCCGCCGCCGAGGGCGTGCACACGCCCAGGGGGAACGGCTGAACCGACCGGCCCTGTCCCGAGGCCGAGCCGTACTGGTACTCCAGGTACCGAACCGACTGTGCTCACCACGGCTGCGTCACCAAACCGTTGTGAGCGAATGCGAGAGGGTATCTCGCTCGTCTGAGCTTAACCGGTGGGTAACGAGCGCGCCAGCCCTCGTGTTTGTGATGTACGTCCCCCGAACGGGCCCGCGCCCGTACGCTCGGTGTATGGACGAGGAGTTGCGATCACTCACGGAGCGTGTGCGGAGCGAGTCGGGGGGCGCGGCGGGATACGACCGGCTCGTCACGACCGAGTCCACGGACGAACTGGCGGGGGTGCTCGTCGAGCCGGGACAGCCGTTGTGGGCGCGGGAGTTGGCCGCGTTCCGGCTGGGGGTCGCGGGGGACCGCCGGGCCTTCGAGTCCCTCGTCCTGCTCCTCAACCACCGGGACCCTCCGCGCTGTGCCTCCGCCGCGTACGCGCTGTCCCGGCTCGGTGACCCGCGCACGGCCCGGGCGGCGGCGGCCCTCGCCACGAACGAACTCCGCGTCGCCTATGCCCTGCACCCCGTACGCCTGCTCGTCGAACTCCGCGCACCCGAGGCCGTGCCCGCGCTGATCACCACCCTCCAGCGCCGGCTGCGACCGCACGACCCCTACCGCCGGGTGGCCCTCGCGTGCGTGGACGGGCTGGGGGCTCTGGGGGACGCCCGGGCCAGGACCGTCCTCAACGAGGCGCTGGCCCACCCGACGCTCGCGGAGGCGGCGGTGCGGGCGCTGGCGCGGATCCCGAAGCGGCGTTGAAGTCCGCGGGCCGGTGTGTGCGGGCCGGTGTGTGCGGCTGGTCGCGCAGTTCCCGCGCCCCTCAGAGGCGTCGTGCGTACCGCGTCTCGGGTACCTCGACCCCGTCGATCACGAAGGGCTCCTCGGCGCCGTCCGCGGTGAACCCGTGCCGTTCGTAGAAGCGGCGGGCCCGGGTGTTCTCCCGCAGCACCCACAGGAGCATGCGGCCGTGGCCGGTGGTCGCGCAGTTCTCGGTACAGGCCTTCAGCAGCGCGCCGCCGACCCCGCCGCCGAAGTCGTCAGGTCGTACATACAGTGCGTACAACTCGGCGTCGTCCGTGCGGACATCCCCGTCCCGATAGGGCCCGTACGCCGCCCAGCCGACGACCTCCCCGGCCCGCTCGGCGATCAGGTTGACCACGGGGCTGTCCGGCTTCGAGAGCATCACACGCCGCTTCTCGGCGTCCTCCTCCACATCCATCGCATCGAGGTACGACTGCGGAACGAGCCCGGCGTACGCGGCCCGCCAGCCGCCGACGCGGATCTCGGCGACGGGGCGGCAGTCGGCGGGGGTCATCTCGCGTATGCGGAGGTCGTGGAGGGTGTCGTTCATGGCGGCACACTAAACGGGACGGTGGGATGTTCAGGTTCCGGGCCTGGTGCATCTGCACACCGGCAAGGTGCGCGAGCTGTACCAGAACGAGGCGGGCGACCTCGTGAT
>NZ_JBEOYO010000016.1:0-17626 GCF_040297125.1 Streptomyces sp. NPDC001868
CTCGTACTGGGTGTACTCGGGCTTTCGGGCGGTGCGGCGAGAGTGCGTGCCGGGCGTCGCGCGGCAGGCGCCACTTTCGCAACAGGCCCTAGTCGTCGCCGCTGGTGCTGCGCGAGCCGGAGCCGCGGGTCGCCTTGCGGGACAGTTCGCCGCCGACGAGGGTCGCGGTGGCCACGCCCCGCACCCAGCGCGGGGCGTCGCCCCGCGCCGCCCAGAAGACGCAGACGCAGCCGCCGATGACGAGCAGGAGGATGACGGACAGTATGAGCACGACCATGCTCGTTCCCCTCTGATCTGACGCTGTGGTGGGTGGTCCCACCCGCGGAACGTGGCCCTCAGCGTACGGGGGTCGTCGGGGAGGTGCTGGGCGTCGGTCGAGCCGGAGTACCGCTTTCCGGAGGCCCGACCACCAGCGCGCCGAGGGACGCCGTCATCGGCGCGCCGGAGCCCGGCCTCAGGCGTGCTGTCGTCCGCCCCGGCCGCGCAGCAGGCTGACGCCCGCGCCAAGCGAGACGACGCCCATGCCGACCGCGGTGGCTATGCCCTGCGCGCCGTCGACGACGAAGGGGGCGACCGCGGCGACGGTGAGGTTGAACAGGAACAGGAACCACAGGACGGGCTTCGAGCCGAGCAGGGCCTTCATGGGAGTTTCCTTTCGGGGAAAGGCTGCGGGGGAAGGATTGGGGGAAGTGCCGCGAGGTCCGCTTGACCTCGTGCTTCCACGATCCCGTCCGGCGGCCGCCGTCACGATGGAGTGCTCTCCCGGAACGGGGGTGTAGTCAGCTACACCTCCGTGGTGTCAGAGGGGCGCGGTACGTTCCGGCCATGGGCATCTATCTCGTGAGCGTCGGCGCGGAGGAGTGGTTCGGTGAGGGCGAGGGGGAGGAGGGGGACGACGAGGACGAGCTCGGGCGGGGGCGTCTCGCCTCGGCGCTGAACGAGGAGCTGCGGCGGCGGGGGCTGCCGCCCTACGAGTCGGTGCCCGCGGAGGGGGACGAGGAGTTCGTCCGTGGCTCGGGGCTCGACTTCGAGGAGAAGCTGGTCCCGCCGATGGACGGCTTCGTCAGGCTGTGCGAAGCCCATCTCACGCGCGAGGAGACGGAGACCCTCTGCGGCTGGTCGCTGCTGGTGCCGTTCCCGCTGGAGGAGGACATCTGGCTCGACGTCGAGACCGGCTACACGGACTCGACCATGGTCGCCGGCGCCCCTCAGGTGCTGGCCCTCGCGGAGCGGCTCGCGGCGGCCGTCGAACTGCCGCCCGAGACCCCGGAGATGTGCGACAACCTCGACCTGACCATGTGGTTCCTGGACGGGGCGGCCAAGGAGCTGGCGGCGGCCCGGTCGGGCCCCTGGACCGACGACCTCGACACGGCCTTCTATGTGGCCCTGTATCTGCGCGCCGCCCAGCACTCGATCCGCCGCGGCTGCCCGATCGTCTACTGCTGACGCGGGCCCCGCTTCACGACCAGGGCCGCCACGTCAGCGTCTACGGCCACTAGGTCAGCGTCTACGGCCGCTACGTCAGCGTCGCGAACGCCTCGTCCAGCAGGGCGACCAGGTCGAGGGCGCCGTCGGAGGCCGTCCAGTGGTCGAGGGCGATGTTGAGGCAGTCGAGGGCGGCGGCGGCCCGTACGGTCTCGGCGAGCGCCGGGGGCCCCGAGGAGCCGTGGCGTTCGGCGAGGGCCTGTGCCAGCGTGGGCCGCCAGCCGTGCTGCTTCTCCAGCTGGCGTGCGCAGAGCGCGGGGGTGTCCCGGACGAGCTGGGCGGTGGCGAGGGAACCGGCCGGGTCCTGGTGGTACCGCCGGATGACCGTGTCCAGCGCCCGCCGCAGCGCCGTCCAGTCGTCCTCGTCGGCGGGGCGGGCGCGCAGCGCGTCGGCGACCCAGTTGCCGTGCGCGTCGAAGGCGCCGAGCACGGCGTCCTCCTTGGTGCCGAAGTAGCGCAGGAACGTGCTCCTGGAGACCCCGGCGGCCGACGCCAGATCGTCGAGGGTCACCTTGTCGAAGCCGTCGCGCAGGAACAACTCGAAGGCGACCTGGGCGAGTTCGGCCCGTACGGCGGCCCGTGCGATGTCCCTGGTGTTCGTCCGCGCGGTCTCCCCCGAACCCGTGGGTGCCGCTCCGCTCACTCCGCTCACCCCGCGATGCTACCTCCCGGACGACCCTGGCTTGCAGGTATGGAACTCAGTGGCTAGCGTGACACTCAGTTTCACCTTTGGGTTCGGTTTCACCTGTGGACCCACTGCATGCGGTGGGTCCACCCCACCTCCACCCCGCCCCCCACTGAAGACCGGAGACCCGGCGTCATGACCAAGACCCTCGGACTCATCGGAAGCGGAATGATCGGCGGGGCGCTCGCCCGGCTGGCCGTCGCCGCCGGCCTGGATGTCGTCCTGAGCAACTCACGCGGCCCCGAGACCCTCGCCGGCCTGGTCGGCGAACTCGGCGACCGTGCCCGTGCCGCCACCCCCGCCGAGGCCGCCCGCGCCGGCGGCCTGGTCGTGGCGACGGTCCCGCTGCACGCCTACGCGCGGCTCTCCGCCGCCGACCTGGCCGGCAGGACCGTGATCGACACCATGAACTACTACCCGGAGCGCGACGGCCGCCTCGCCGAGCTGGACGGGTCCGAGCTGACCTCCAGCGCCCTCGTGCAGGGGCACCTGGCCGACTCGTACGTGGTCAAGGCGTTCAACAACATCGACTTCCGGCGGCTGCTCACCAGCGCGCGGCCGGCCGGGGCCGCCGACCGCAGCGCCCTGCCGATCGCGGGCGACCACACGGCCGCGAAGGACGAGGTGGCCCACCTCCTCGACGTCCTCGGGTACGACGCGGTCGACATCGGCCCCCTCGCCGACAGCTGGCGCAGCGAGCCGGGCACGCCGGTCTACGTCGAGCCGTACCTGGCGGAGCGGCCGGCCGGGCTCGGTCAGGAGGAGGTGGGGCGCTGGTTCTTCGAGACACCGGGTGTCCCGGTCCCGGCCGCCCGGGTGCGGGAACTGACCGCCACGGCCGTCCGGGTGGACGCGAGCGGCTCCCGTATGGGCCTCTCCGGGGACTGAACCACAGCCCTCAGCCCCAGCCCCTCACCTCTCAGCCCCACTCCTCTGCCACCCCCCTCCCACGTGCACACGCAAGGAAAGAGCCCATGACCTCCTCCTCCGCCACCACGCCCGCCACCCCTTCCGTACGCACTGCTCCGACCGAGATAGTCACCCCTGACGGGACCGTCGACGCGTATGTCTTCCACCCGGCCGAGGGCGGCCCGTACCCCGCCGTCCTGCTCTACATGGACGCGTTCGGGGTGCGTCCGCATCTGAAGGGGATGGCGGAGCGACTGGCGGCGGCCGGGTATGTCGTCCTGCTGCCGAACGTGATGTACCGCAGCGGGCGGGCGCCCCTGGTGGAGCTGCCGGACTTCATCAACCCGCGGGAGCGGCCGGAGATCATCGAGCAGATCCGTCCGGCGATGCGGGGGCTGACGCCGGAGGCGGCGATGCGGGACGCCGGGGTCTACCTGGACTGGCTGGCGGCCTCGCCCCTGACGAACGGCGGCCCGGTCGGCATCACCGGCTACTGCATGGGTGCCGCGCTGGCGCTGCGGACGGCCGGGGCGTACCCGGAGCGGGTGGCCGCGGCGGCCGGGTTCCACGGCGCGCACCTCGCGACCGACGCGCCGGACAGCCCCCATCTCCTCGCCGACCGCATCACCGCCGAGCTGTACTTCGGACACGCGGACAACGACCCCACCAACCCGGCCGAGCAGATCGACCGCCTCGACAAGAGCCTCACCGCAGCGGGCGTCCGCCACCGCGGCGAGGTCTACGCGGGCGCCCACCACGGCTTCACCCAGGCCGACACCGCCATGCACAGCCCCGAGGCGACGGAACGCCACTGGACGGCCCTGCTGGAGCTGCTGGCACGCACCCTCTGAGCGGTACGACGGGGCGAGGTGACCCCGAGGGGTCTGCGGGGTCACCTCGCCCCGGTCACCCGGTCACCCAGTAGCTCGGTCAGCGGGTGGCTGTCCCCACCCTCCCCAAGAAGTCCGCCAACGTGCGCGTGGCCGTGTTCCGTTCCGTCGAGGCGAAGAGCGGGTCGAGGTGGTTCATGCCCTCGTCGGTCTCGTAGACGGCGTACGGGATCCGCGACTCGGCGACGACGCGGCGGGCGCTGTCCACGACCGTGCCCTTGGAGTAGCTGGTCTGGAAGGCGTAGAGGGGTATGTCGAGCCCCGGGGCGTGCCGCAGGCGCAGTCCGAGGGAGCGGGCGAGGTCGGTGTCGGCGTAGACGTCGCTCACGTCCAGGTCGACGGAGAGCCGGGCGGGCCAGTACCACTCCCACACGCCGGGCACGGGCCCCGCGTATGCCTCCGCGACCCGCCCGATCGGCGTGATCCCGTCGTCGACCCACCCCCGTACGCCACTGGCGTCCGCCTCGGCGGCGAGGTGCCCGGAGTGGACGCTGATGTCGTTGGGCCAGCCGAACCCGGCGTCGACGAAGCTGCCGAGCAGCGCGGCGTTCGTCACCGGGAACGGCACCCGCAGCGCCTCGGGCACCCGGTCCTGCAGTACGGACCGCCCGTCGGGGTCGTGCCGGGCGTACCACCCGGCGAGCTGGTACCAGATCTGGGTGCTCTCGGCCCGGCTGCCGAGTCCGACGCCGCTGAGTGTCATGTCGAAGACCCGCCCGCCGGCGATCGCCGCGAGCCGCTCCCGCACCTCCTCCGGCGAGTCCTGTACGGGCGCCCCGGTCCCCTCGAACGCGCCGCGCACGCCTCCGTCGAGGACCGCGAGCCCCACGAGATCCCGGTATCCGGCCCGCCCGCCGAAGCCCCAGGCCGCGTACGCCAGCGCGGTGGTCGCACCCCAGGAATGCCCCCCGAGCACGACCCGCCGCCGCCCGCCCGCGCGAGCGGCGAGCACGACGCACCGCAGGTCGTCGAGGGTCCGCTCCAGCCCCCACCGCCCGAAGTACCCGGCGGCGGAGGGCTCCAGCGTCCGGTACCGCCCGTCGAGGTAGTACCCCACGGGGTCGGCTCCGGTGGTCCCGAACCCACTCCGGTCGGCGAGGTTCTCCTCGCGCCGGTCGACGGCCCACACCTGGATCCCGGGCACCGCGGCCACCAGATCCCGGGCCATCAGCCGGAAGTCGTTGGCGGCCCCGAACATCCCCGGCACCAGCACCACCACGGTCCCCGCGTCCCGGGGCCCCACCTTCAGCACATGCACCCGGTCACTCCCCACGGGCCCGCCCCCGGCCCCGACCGCGACCGGCACATACACCTCCCCACCGACCACCCCACGGCGCCTGACCCCGGCACCGGCGGCGGAGGCACTCCCGCCCCCGACCCCGGCCAGCGCCAGCCCTCCACCCAGCCCACCGCACAACACCGCTCTACGCGCCAACCGCTTCGTCATCTCCGGTCGTCTCCTTGGAAGTTGGGGGGCAACGACACGCGCCCAAGCTTCTCTCGCGATGCGGAGCGGACTGTCACCGGGGCCCGGCGTTCCGGGCCGTCACCCCAGGTGGACCGGTAGTTCCGGTAGGCCCCGGAGGAGGGTGCTGGTTCGCCAGGTGAGGGGGGTGGGGGTGGGGGCGAGGGTGAGGTTGGGGTGGTGTCGGAGGAGGAGGCGTAGGGCGATGGTGGCTTCGGTGCGGGCCAGGGGGGCGCCGAGGCAGTGGTGGAGGCCGTGGCCGAAGGCGAGGTGGGAGTGGGGGCGGCGGGTGAGGTCGAAGCGGTCGGGGGACGGGAAGTGCGCGGGGTCCCGGGAGGCGGCGGCCAGGGAGACCTGGACGGCGTCGCCTGCGGAGACCGGGGTGTCCGCGAGGATCAGGGGTTCGGCGGCGAAGCGTAACGCCGTGCCGTGGACGGGCGAGTTGTAGCGGAGGGATTCCTCCACCGCCGCGCCCGTGAGCGTGAAGTCGGCGCGCAGGGCGGCCAGTTGGTCCGGGTGCGTGAGCAGGCTGTGGACGGTCGCCGAGATGAGGTTGACCGTCGTCTCGTGGCCCGCGACGAGGATGAGGAAGGCCATGCCGAGGAGTTCCTCGGAGGAGAGGGACTCCGGGTCCGTCGCTGCCAGCGCGCTCAGTTCGCTCAGCAGCGTGTCGTCCGGGGCGGCGCGTTTCCGGGCCGTCAGATCCGTGAGGTAGTCCTCCAGGGCCGCGGCCGCCCCCGCCGTCGCCTCCGGTGACGTCGGCATCACCAGCTCCGTCGACCAGTCGTGGAACACGTCCCGGTCGGTGCCGGGGACGCCGAGGACCTCGCAGATCACCGCCACGGGGAGCGGCAGCGCGTACCGGCTCACCAGGTCCGTCGTGCCCTCGGCGGGCAGTTCCGCCAGCAGGGCGGTCGCCAACTCCTCGATCCTGGGGCGTAAGGCCGCCGTCCGGGCGGGGGTGAAGTGCGCGGCGACCGACCGGCGCAGCCGGGTGTGCTGCGGCGGGTCGCTCTGCAGCATGTTGACGCCGATCGCGTGCCCGCCGTCCGTCGACCAGGCGGAGTGCCGGATGTCGTTGCTCAGCCGGGGGTCCGTCAGCGCGGCCCGCGCGGCGTCCCGGCCCACCACCAGCCAGCAGTCGCCCGTCCGCGGGATGTGCACCCGGTGCACGGGGGCCTGTGCGCGCAGGGCCGCGTAGACGGGGTGGGGGTCGGTCGCGACGTCGTGGCCCTCGGGGGCCAGTTCTTCCAGCGTGGGGGCTCGCATGACCTGGTCGTCGCCTTTCGCGAGAGGGGGAGGGGGTGGAAGGAGGGAGGGGGAGGGGAGTGGGAGTGGAAGGGAGAGGGGGTCGGGGAGCGTGGGGTGGGTGGTGGGGGCTTGCGTCGGGTGGTGGCGGATTTGAGTGGCGCTTGAGCGGGGGTGGCGAGGGTTCTGGGTTCCCCGGGTCCGGCCTCTCACCTTCCGCGCACCTCTACGGCATATATGGGGAGTACTCCCCGTTTTCGCTCGACGATAACATCGGGGCATCGGCGCCGGGGTGCAGTCCCCGTTCAACGCGGAGGATCAGGATGACCGTCGGTGCGGGCCCCGCGACACCGCCGCCACGGCGGCGTGACGCGCAGCGGAACTGGGAACTGCTGGTCGCGGCGGCCCATGAGGTGTTCACCGAGCAGGGGCTCGAAGCGCCGCTGGATGTGATCGCCCGCCGGGCGGGAGTGGGGAACGCCACGCTCTACCGGCACTTCCCGAGCCGCGCGAGCCTCATCGAAGCCGTCTTCCACGATCAGCTCACGGGCACGATGGCCATCGGGGACCGGGTGCGGAACGCGCCGGACGCCTGGACCGGGCTGACCGAATACCTCGCGGCGGTCTTCGGCACACTGGCGGTCGACCGGGGCACGAACGACCTCATGACCACGAACGTACGGGGCGTCGACGTTCTGGAGGACGTGCACGAGCACAACCGGCGGACCGTGGAATTCCTGCTGGGGCGAGGCCGCGACGAGGGCACGGTCCGGGCCGACATCACCACCGAGGACGTGCTCTTCGCCCTCGCCGCGCTCGGCCGCGCCGTCCCCGCCCTCACCGCCGCGACCGCTCCCGACGCCTGGCGCCGCCCTCTGGCCCTCCTCCTCGACAGCCTCCGCCCACCCCGCCCCACGCCGACGCCCCCACCGCCCCTGCCCGAACCCGCCCTCACCGCCGATCAACTCGGTCAGGTACTGGCGGAGTTGGGGCCACATCGGGCGGCGAGGGCGTAGGGGGTGGGGGTGTACGGGCGGGGGTGAGAGGAGGCGGACGGGGTTAGTGGCTCACGCTTCCTCGTCGAGCCTGATCGCCGCCGCCGGGCAGACCGCCGCTGCCTCGCGGGCGGGTGGGTGGTGGGGCGGGGCGGGCGTCGGGTCGAGGAGTACGACGATGCCGTCCTCGTCGCGCTGGTCGAAGATGTCGGGGGCGATGAGGACGCACTGGCCGGCGCCGCAGCACTTCGTCTCGTCGACGTGGATCTTCATCAAGGGTTCCTTGTCCGAGGTTCCTCAGGGCTGCCTGATCAGGGGTTCCTCCGTCACCAGCGCACCGGGACCTCGCGCAGGCCGCCGACGAGGAGGCCTTCGACCTTGCGCAACTCGTCTGCGGGGACGGCCAGTTCGAGGGTGGGGAGTTTGCGGAGGAGGACTTCGAGGACGACCTGGAGCTCGGTGCGGGCGAGGGCCTGGCCGAGGCAGGAGTGGGGGCCGGCGCCGAAGGTGAGGTGGGGGTTGGGGCTGCGGGTGAGGTCCATCTCGTCGGCGCCGGTGAAGACCCGCTCGTCGCGGTTGGCGGAGGACATGCCGCAGAAGACCGTGGTGCCGCCGGGCAGCAGTTCCCCGTCGAGGTCCACGTCCTCGCTCAGATAGCGCCGCATCCCGAAGCCGCTGAGGTTGGCGTCGAAGCGCAGGACCTCCTCCACCGCCGTACGGACGAGGGAGGGGTCGGCGAGCAACCGCTCCCAGCGGCTTCGGTCGGCCAGCAGCAGTGCGGCCATCTTGCCGATCATGTTCGCTGTGGTCTCGTGACCGGCGACCAGCAACCCCATGCCGGTGGCGAGGAGTTCGGCGTCGGTGAGCCGTTCCGCCTCCGGCAGCGCGGCGCTCTCCACGATCAGCATGCTGAGCAGGTCCTCGCCCGGCTCGGCGCGCTTCGCCGCGACGAGGTCGGCCATGTACCGCGTGAACTCCGTGAACGCCGCCCCCGTCTCCTCCTTCGAGAACCGGCTGACGTTCAGGAACGCGTCGGACCAGTGCGAGAAGCGGTCGCGGTCGTCGGCCGGGGCGCCGAGCAGGTCGCAGATGACGTACACCGGGAGCGGGAAGCCGAGGGCCGCCTTCAGGTCGGCGGGCTGTCCGCGCTCGATCATCTCGTCGAGCAGCGACTCGGCGATCCTCGCCATCCCCGGGCGCAGGGCCGCCATGCGCTTCGCGGTGAAGTACCGGCCGACCTGGCGCCGCCAGCGCAGATGCGGCTCGCCGGTCTCCGGGATCGCCAGCGCGTACTCGGGGCTCGCGTCCGCCGCGACACCGCCCGAGCCGTCGGCGGAGAGCCGCGCCGAGTCGTCCCCGACGCCCGGTCGGGCGAAGCGGGGGTCGGAGAGGAGGGCGCGGACGTCGTCGTAGCGGCTCACGAACTTCGCCCGGTCGCCGCTCGGCAGCTCCACCGTGGCCACCGGGCACCGCTCGCGCAGCCGCTCCCACTCGGCGGGCGGGTCCAAGGGGCCGTCGCTGGGCATCGGCAGCCGCACCACCACCTCGTCCTCCGCGCCCGTCCCGCTCTTCCTGATCGTCCTGCTCGTCGGGGTTCCGCTCGTCGCGGTGCCGTTCGTTTCGGTCTGGCTCATCTCGTCATCTCCTGGTGGGGGGAAGGGAGGGAGACGGGAATGCACGCTACACACCTAGTGCATCATGCATCAATGGTGCATCATGCACTCTCCATGCATGGCGCAATCTCGACGTAGGGTGAGGGGCCCAAGGAGGCCAGACAGTCAGGAGGAGACCGGTGGATGCCCGAGAGGCGGGGGAGCGCATCGAGCGGGAGCTGCTGATCCTGACGCGGAACCGCGAGACGTCGGCGCCCCGGGGTGTCCGCGACGGCGGTGCCCTGGACCGCAGCGCCTATGTGCTGCTCAGCAGGCTGGAGGCCCAAGGGCCCATGTCCATCCCGGACTTCGTGGAGGCGTTCGGGTTCAACGCGTCCACGTTCACCCGGCAGACCTCGGCGCTCCTGCGGGAGGGCCTGGTGGAGCGGACCCTCGACCCCGACGGGGGAGTGGCCCGCAAGTTCCGTGTCACCGACAAGGGGTCGGCGCGGCTCGCCGCGCAGCGCGATGAGTTCGTCGCCGGTGTCACCGGCGTCATCGCCGACTGGCCCGCCGAACGCCTCCAGCGCTTCGTCGCCGACCTGGAGCGGTTCAACACCGACATCGAACGCATCAGCGGACGTTCTTGGCCACGCCCGATGGCCGACGAGCACTGACGCGCGAGTACGAGCAAGAGCGCGAGTACGAGCAAGAGCACGAGTACGAGCAAGAGCACGAGTACGAGTGGGATGCGGGCGGGATGCGGGTGGGCCGACCGTCGTGAGGCGGTCGGCCCATGGGCGCGCGCACGCACCCCGTCCTACGTCACTGCGTCGCTACGTCAGCTCACGCACACGAGGCCGAGGAGGCACAGCCCCGAGGGTGACGTCGTTGCCGTGTCAGAGCTGGAACCGTCCGACGTGCCCGTACCCGTACCCGTGTCCGAACCGGAGTCCGAGCCGCTGCCCGAGTCCGACCCGGTCTCGGTGCCGGTGTCCGAGCCCGAGCCCGTGCCCGCCGAGGAGGAGCCGGAGTCGTCGGTGGCCGGAGGCGTGGTCGTCTCGTCCGTCGGCGTGGCGGTGGCGTCGTCGGTGGTCGTCCCGCCGGGGCCGGCGGAGCCGGTCCGCGCCTGCTGGGCGGAGGGCGTGGCCGAGGCCGTACGGGGCGCGTTGGGGTGGTCCTCGCGGGCGGCCGACCTGCTCGCGGCGGAGCGGTCGCGCGTGGTGTCGCCGGAGGGGGTCCATGGGGTGGGGGCGTCCGAGGTGCGCCGCGCTTCGTCGGTCTCAGTCGCCGACGTACGGCCGCTCTGCGAGCCCTGTTCCTCGACGGAGCCCAGGCTCTCGGCGTCCGGGGCGGTGGCCGCCTGGGTGCGGTCGGTGGACTGCCGGTCCATGCCCATGACGGTCAGCCCGCCGCCGACCAGCGCGACGGCGGTCGCGACCACGGCCCTGCGCTGGTTCTTCTTCCACCGCGCCAGCTGACGCCGCCGCGCGGCCCGCCCCCGCGGCGCCACGGGGACACCTTCGACGTCCACGTCCACGTCCGCGTCAACGTCGAAGCCGGCATCCGCGTCCGCGTGCACATCGGCGCCGCGGCCTTCGATGTCCTCGACGCCCTCGATGCCGTCCGCCGGGCCGCCCGCCGTGAACCCGTCACCCGCCGGCCCGTCGTGCCAGCCGCTGTCCGCCGCCTCGTGTGCCCCGTGCGCCCCGTATGTCCCGTACGCCTCGTACCCCCAGGCCGCCGCCGGTGTCGTCGGCGGCATCGGGACCATCACCGACCCGGTCGTCGTCCCGGCCGTCGTCCCGGTCGCCAGGCCCGGGGTGACGCGGCTGTCGATCGTGGCCGGGGCTATGTCGGGCGCGTAGGCGCCGCAGCCGGGGCACACGAGGGCGCCGTTGAGATGTCGGCGACATGAGGTGCAGTAGTCCATGGGGAAATGGAGGTCTTCCTGTGTTGGCATGCCGTCGACCCGCCGGGCCGCGGCCCGGTCACGTCACGTTCGCACGTGGGATCGAGCGGATCGAGCGGTCAGCAACGCTAACGAGCCATTCTCAGGGCTGTGTGCAGGCTGTGTGACGCTCCTGCGTGGATTCGCCGGGGACTTGGAGCCCGTTCCGCAGGGATGCCGGGGCATGTGTTTGAGCCGTGTCCGCGACACCTTTCGTCGAATTCCACCTCAACAGGCAACCCGGGTACGCCATTTACCAATCTCTCAGGTTGCTCACAGAGTGAACGGACCGGGTCCGGCCGGCTCCGGGGTGCGTTGGGGCGCATCTGCGCGGGGCCGGCCGGTCGGGCGTCGTCCGTGGGCTGTCCAGTCCGATGCCCCTGACCAGGGCACTCGCAGACGAGGAATCGATGACCAGCCAGATGACCAGCCCATCCAGCCCGACCGCCCCGGCCGCCCCGGCCGGGGGTCGGGACCGCCTCGGCCGCCTGAAGCGCCCGGGCTTCGCCGCCCTCGCGGCGTTCACCGTGGTGGCCGCCGTGGCGGGTGCCGCCCCCGGCGCCGGTGCCGCGCCTGCCCCGACGCCCGGGAAGCCGCAGCTCAAGCTGATCGCCGCGTCGAAGTCCGTGACGCTCACCCGCACCGAGTGGGCCAACGGCGTCATGCTGCAGCTGGGGACGTACGTCTCGGTCGACAACGCGCCCCTGGAGTTCCAGGTGACGCGGAAGTCGTACAAGGACCCGATCGTCGCCAAGCAGATCCTCCGCAACGGCAAGACCGTGAAGACGAAGACCCTGCCCGCCGGGACCCTCGACGACTTCTCCGGGCTGCCCGGCTTCCTGGAGATCTCGGTCAAGGACGCGGCCGGGAAGGAGGTCGTCAAGAGCAAGGGGAACTTCTGCCCGAACAACGCCTCGGGCCGGATCCGCCCGGACGCCCCGGCGACCAACCACTATCCGCAGAGCTGCTCCACCAACCCGTGGACGCTGGGCTCGGTGTGGGGTGTCGAGAAGGGCTGGGCGACCAACACCACCGCCTTCGACTACGAGCGGGGCGGGGTGGACCTGCCGGTCGGCGAGTACACCGCACAGGTCGGCGTGGCGAAGAAGTACCGCGACCTGTTCGGCATGCCCAATGACCGTCCCACCATCAAGGTGACGGTGCGGCAGGAGGAGACCGGGGGCGACGGCGGGGGCGAGGGCCTGACCACGTCGAAGTCCTCGTCCTCCGCCCACCACGGCGGTGGCCACGGCGGGCACGGCGGCCACGCCGCGCAGTCCGCCCCGGCCGGACAGCCGGCCCAGGACGGTCACCACTACGGTCCGCGCGGCGCCGACGCCCCGACGCCGCCCGAGCTGCCCTTCGCCCTCAAGCACCGGGGCCTGGCCAAGCACCTGGGCGACGGCGCCGGTCACACCGACGGCTCCCGGATCGCGCCCGCGCTCAAGGCCGCCCCGAAGCGTCCCACCGGCAAGGCGGGCGTCCCGGCGAAGACCCCCAAGCCGGACCTGCGGTCGCTGCCCGCGTGGGACATCGCCATCACCGACGGCGAGGACGGCGACGTGGCCGGCAAGGACTACCTCGCCTTCAGCGCGAACGTCTGGAACGCGGGCCCCGCGCCCCTCGTCGTCGACGGCTTCCGCAAGCCCGGCGCGGACCTGATGGACGCGTACCAGTACTTCTACGACGCCAAGGGCAAGCAGATCGGCTACACCCCCACCGGCACCATGGAGTGGGACCCGCGCGAGGGCCACGAGCACTGGCACTTCACGGACTTCGCCAGCTACCGCCTGCTCAGCGCGGACAAGTCCAAGGAGGTGCGCTCCGGCAAGGAGGCGTTCTGCCTGGCCAACACCGACGCCATCGACTACACGGTGAAGAACGCCAACTGGGACCCGGCCAACACCGACCTGTCCACCGCGTGCGGTGAGCAGGACGCCATCAACGTCCGTGAGGTCCTCGACGTCGGCTCCGGCGACACGTACACCCAGTACCGTCCCGGCCAGTCCTTCGACATCACCGACCTGCCGAACGGCACGTACTACATCCAGGTCATCGCCAACCCGGAGAACCGTCTCCAGGAGACCAACCACAAGAACAACATCGCCCTGCGCAAGGTGATCCTCGGTGGTAAGGAGGGCGCCCGCACGGTTCAGGTACCGCCGCACGACCTGATCAACGCGCCGTAACGGTAAGCCCTGCCTTCTGAAGCGACGAACCCCCAGGCCCTGGGCCTGGGGGTTTCGTGTTCGCTGTCACGAGGGGCCGTGCGGTGTCACGCCTTGGCCGCCCCGGCGACCTCCGCCCGCTCCGCCGGTCCTTCGCCGGCCGGGCCCTGCGGGGCCTGGACGGCCGCGCGGCGCTTCGGGATGAAGGAGGCGAGGAGGAAGGCGAGGAGCGCGGCGCCGGCGCCGATGGCCATGACGACCTTGAAGCCGTTCTCGGAGGGGAGGGCGTAGCCGCCGAAGTCGGTGGTCATCTGGGCGAGGATGACGCCGGCGAGGGCGCTGGCGAACGAGGTGCCCAGCGAGCGCATCAGCGTGTTGAGGCTGTTGGCGGCGGCCGTCTCGGACTCCGGGACCGCGCCCATGATCAGGGCGGGCATCGCGCCGTAGGTGAAGCCGACACCGCCGCCGATGACGCAGGAGACCAGGACGAGGTGCCAGACCTCGCTCATCAGGACGATGTTGAGGCCGTAACCGGCGGCGACGATCAGCGCGCCGACCATCAGCGTGACCTTCGGGCCCTTGGCCTTGGTGAGCGCGGCGGACACGGCGGACATGGCCATCATCACCAGGCCCTGCGGGGCCAGCACCAGACCGACGGTCATCATGGACTTGCCGAGGCCGTAGCCGGTCTGCTCGGGCAGCTGGAGCAGCTGCGGCAGGACCAGGGACATCGCGAACATCGAGAAGCCGAGCGCGACCGAGGCCAGGTTGGTGAAGAGCACCTGCGGCCGGGCGGTGGTCCGCAGATCGACCAGCGGCTGCTTGGCCTTCAGCTCCCAGAAGCCCCACGCGGCGAGGATCACGACGGCGGCGGTGAACAGGCCCAGCGTCGTCCCGCTCGTCCAGCCCCAGTCGGCGCCCTTGGAGACGGCGAGCAGCAGCGAGACCAGTCCGGCGGACAGTCCGAGCGATCCGACCAGGTCGAAACGGCCGCCGGTGCGGACCTTCGACTCCGGCACGAAGGCCAGGACCAGCAGGAAGGAGAGGGCGCCGAGGGCGGCGGAGGTCCAGAAGAGCAGGTGCCAGTTCCAGTTGTCCGCGATGAACGCGGCGGCCGGCAGCCCGAGGGCGCCGCCGACGCCGAGGGAGGCGCTCATCAGCGCGGTGGACCCGGCGAGGCGCTCGGCGGGCAGGACGTCCCGCATGATGCTGATGCCGAGCGGGATGACGGCGGCCGCCAGGCCCTGCAGCCCCCGGCCGATGATCATCGGGACGAGCGAGTCGGCCAGTCCGCAGACCACCGAACCGGACACCAGCAGCACGATGCTGAGCAGCAGCATCCGCCGCTTGCCGAACATGTCGCCGAGCCGTCCGACGACCGGCGTCGCCACGGCCGCGGCCAGCAGGGTGGCGGTCACGGCCCACGCGGTGTCCGAGGCCGGCGCGTCCAGCAGCTTCGGCAGCTCCGGCACGATCGGGATGACCAGCGTCTGCATCAGCGCGACGACGATGCCGGCCAGCGCCAGCACCGCCACCACGGCGTTCGGCCGCGCCGGGGTGTCGGCCCCCGCGTCGGCGGGTCGGGCAAGTGTGTGGGACATGACGATGCCTCCGTCGGGAGAGAGCAGGGGGAAGAGAAGAGGGGGCGTCAGGCACGTACCGCGAGGCACTCACCTTGCTTGACTTACTCAACCATAAGTCGATTGCTTGACTTACGCAAGTTACTTTTCGCTACGAGGTCCCGGTCGTCCGGCGGAGCGGGTGCTCGGGGCGGTGCTCGGGCCAGTGTTCGGGGCGGTGCTCGGGTCGTGCTCGGGCTGGCGTTCGGGCCGGTGTTCGGGCTGGTCGGATGCGTGCCGGGTGGCCGGTTCGACGCCTGCCGGGTGGCGCTCTGACGGGGTACGTCAGGGGTGGGGCAGTGGCAGCTCGGCGACGACCTCGAAGCCGCCGTGAGCCTTCGGCCCGACCCGCAGGAGGCCGCCGGCGGAGTGGGCGCGCTCGCGCATGCCGATGAGGCCGTATCCACCGCCGGGGGAAGGGGCGAACGTCTCCGGGCCGCCACGGCTGTCGCGATCGCCACGGCTGTCGCGGGTGTCGTCGGTGTCGCGACCGTCGTCGGTGTCGTTGGAGATGGTCAGGTGGAGCCGGGACGCGGTGTAGGCGAGGTGGACCTCGGCGGTGCGGGTGGCCGCGTGTTTGGTCACATTGGTGAGGGCCTCCTGCACGATGCGGTACGCCGTGAGGTCCGCGCCGGCGGACAGCGGGCGCGGCTCCCCCTTGCCGGTCACGGTCACCGTGAGGCCGGCGTACTCGAACGAGGCGACCAGCTCGGGGAGCTGGGCGAGCCCGGGGGTGGAGTCGACGGGCTTGCCGTCGTCCCCCTCCGCGCGCAGCAGCCCGACGGTGGCCTTGAGTTCGCGCAGGGCCGAGGTGGTGGTGCCGGAGAGTTCGGCGACGAGCCGCTCCGCCTCCTCGGGCCGGGCCCGTACGAAACGGCCCACCGCGCCGGCCTGGAGGTTGGCCAGTACGAGGTGATGGGCCACGACGTCGTGCAGGTCCCGCGCGATCCGCATCCGCTCCTCGGCGACCCGTCTCCTGGCCTCCTCGTCCCGGGTCCGCTCGGCGTGCTCGGCCCGTGCCTGCACGGCCTCCAGATAGGCGCCGCGCAACCGGGTCGCGGTGCCGAGCGAGGTCGGCAGCAGCAGCCAGGCCGTCGGCCCGATCAGCTTCAGCACCAGCGGCTCCCCGTCGGGGCCCGCGAGCAGCCCCGTCACCACCAGCAGCGCGATACCGGTGAGCGTGAAGGAGTTGGCCGTCGTCCGGTTGGTGCGCACGGCGAGGGAGTGCAGCGCGACCATCAGCGGCGCCAGCAGCAGCACGGTCAGCAGATACCCGAGCGCGCACGCCGCCGTCGCGCAGACGAGGGTCACCACCACCGTCGTACGCGGCCGGCCGCGCCGCCACAGCAGGGCCACGCAAGAGATCCCGGCCAGCAGCACCCCCGGCCACCACGGCACCCCCAGCCCCTGCCCGGGCCATGTGATCAGACTGCCGGGGAACGAGCAGGCGAAGAGGGCGGTTACGAGGGCCGCGTCGATGGAGCGGCGCAGGGGGTCGGGGCCGACGGCGTTCGCCGGGGGTGGTGTCGACGGGGGTGGTGCCGACGGAGGCGGGCTCGGCGCGGGGTTCGGTGTCGGGGGTGTGGGCGGGGGCGGGGTTCTGGAGGGGGCCATGGTGGCGGGGGTCCTGTCCGGGGCGACGTCGGTGGGTGTGCCGGCATCGGGGCCGGGGGTGGGGTGGCGGGGTGTCGGGGTGTCGATGTGGGTACCGGCGGGCCCGGCGGCGGAATGGGGGGAGTGTTCCGGCCGCCGGGCCGCCGATCGCGCCGTGCCCCGTCCGTCTCCCTGTCCCGGTGCGGGCGGAGGCGGCCCCTCCTACGCCAGCGTCAGCGCGGGGAGGGGGGTCGCCTTGGCCGGCGTGCGGAAGTGCGGGACGAGGGCCGGGGCGAAGGTCGGAATGGGGGCCGGGGCGGGCGCCGGGGTGGCTGCCGAGGTGGCTGCCGGCTGCCGGTCGCGGCCCGTGGTGAAGACGACCAGGCGCAGGACCAGGAAGCGGCCTGTGCCGACGAGGCCGGAGGCGCCGAGGTAGGTGATCTGCTCGGTCAGGGTGCTGGGGGCGGGGTGGAGCAGGTGCAGGGCGAAGATCGCGGCGGTGGTGGCCGCGTAGGCGGCGGCGGCCGAACCGGCGGACTGCCAGTGCTCGCGCCAGCCGGGGCGGTGCGACGCGGCGAAGGTGAAGCGGGCGTGGAGTTCGGTGCAGAGGAGGGTGGAGGCGACGGTGATGATCGCGTTGGCCAGTGCCCAGGGCATCGAGCCGGCGAGGAGGGTGACCGCGCCGCTGGAGAGGACGCCGATTCCACCGCCGCAGAGGGCGAAGCGGGCGAAGGAGGCGAGGGGGCCCGGGGCCGCGGGGGCGGCGGGAGCCGCGGGGGTCTGGGTCGCGTCGTCCATGGCGGTCTCCGTCCGCTCCTTGTGTCGCGGCTCGGGTGAGGGCGGCACTCATTTGCTTAACTCACTCAACCATATGGAGATTGCTTGAGTTAGGCAAGTACTACGTTCGGAGTATGTTCCGGACTATGTGAGCAGGGGTGTTGTCCCGGGCGGTGTTCTTGCGGAACACCCCGCGCACCGAACGCTCCTGGGCGATGCCCCACACACCGTTCTTCACCGCGGTCACAT